>CAMLNG010000490.1 GCA_946481195.1 uncultured Chromatiaceae bacterium | reverse complement strand
CTTTGCATGTGCAGTGGTACCTGATCGTCCGGCGTCAGCAGATAAAAATCCACTTCATCGAGAAATGGCGCGTCCAGTGCCAGTACATAATCATCGCGCGGTTCCAATACCAGCCGGAACCAGACAGTCCCAAGGCCATAACCGAGCGGCCGGCCCGGTTCTGCTAATAATTACCAGCGCTCCGGCGGAATTTGCCGGGCCTGCTGTGGGCTTTGTACTGCACCATCCTGTAATAACCAGACCTGTACCGGCTGCGGCGCCAAATCATCACGGCCACTGCCAAACATCAGGTACAGGCACAATGTCACAACGGCCAGCAACACCAGACCGCTCAGCCACAGCGCTTTAGGCAGGACAAGCGGTGATTTCAACTTACCCACTCCGGCACTGCGGTTAATTCAGTGGTTTTTCCATGCTGAAGGTTTGCGAGCTGTAGCGATACTTGCCGTAAGAGGGACATTTTTTAAAACCTTTATGCAGATAAAAGTTCAGCGCTTTACTGTTGATGATGCGCGCTGTGGCCAATACCGAGCTAAACCCCTGGCTGCGCGCTTTTTGTTCCAGATAGTGTAACACGGCCGAACCGACACCTGGCGCACTGGAATACATCCGTTTGATTTCGGCGCGGCTGGTGTCTTCGCGCCGTAACAAACCACAACCAACGGCCTGACCGTCATGCCAGGCCACCACGGCCAGCAGCAATCCGGCGTCATTAAAGCTGAGTTTTTCCGGCTCGTCGCCCTGCGTATGGCCTAAGGCGTTAGCCAATTTGGCAAATAGTGCCAGCAGCGCCGGATCTGTCAGTTCAACTTCGGTCATGCGATACATACAAAGCTCCGCTTATTGCGGTCCGGTCGTCTCGACTGGCGCCATGATTTGTTGTAATTGCGCGGTTAGCGGACCAACCAGCGCCTGATGCTTCTGATGAATGTAGTGATACATCGGTAATTGTTCCAGTGCGGGCAATACTGCCTGCAGCTGTAAGTTTGGCAACTGCCGCAAAACATATTCGGCTTCAGCTTTTGGCAATACGGCAACATCCACCCGGCCTTTGGCGACATATTGCAGCGCCTGCTCCAGTGTCAGCGCCGCAGTCAGCGCTTTGATCTGATGTTGTTTTAATCGCGCCTCCACCGATAGCATTCCCGCCATATAGCTGACGCGCAACGATTGCAAATCAGTCCATTGCACTGGTTTCAGCTGCGGATCCCGGACAAATGCGGTTAATTCCAGCTGATACACTTGTACCGGAATACGGATTAATTCTGGGATCACCTGCTGCAAAGTCACCGCTGCGGCCAGGTTGCCATCGACCAGCACACCACGCGCCGCTTCAAGGCGCAATCTCTCCAGTGGCATGGTTTCCAACTGCATCTGTAAGCCGATATTGTGATAGGCCTGCTGCAGCCTGAGCACCAGCGGATGCTGTGGTGACACCTGCGTTAAAGTACCAATATGCATAACTTGCTGGGGATCTGCCTGGCAGAATGGCGCAAATCCAACACCAGCAACGAAACCTAACCAGCCAAGTATTTTGGTTATTTTGCTACTCACCAAGTTCACCGGCACGCCTCCTTCACTGGCCAAAACGGCAACCAATTCAATGCGATCAACCGTCTATTGCCGGATGGTCACGCTTGTGTCGGCGCCGGGTATACAACTTAATTACCGCCCGTCACAACAGGTTGTGCCATTAGCTGTCGAAGTTGCCTGGTCAGTGGTTCAACCAAGGCCTGATGCTTCTGATGAATGTAGTGATACAAAGGTAAGACTGCCAGTGGCGGCGATAGCGGCCGGACAGGTAAATCCGGTATCTGTCGCAAAACAAATTCAGCTTCGGCTCTTGGCAACACCGCAACATCCATTCGGCCTTTTGCGACAAATTGCAGCGCCTGGACCATCGACATCACACCGGTTTTTTGCGCAATCCCCTGCTGTTCCAGTTGCTGTTCGACCGGTAACATGCCAGTGAGATACACCACGCGTTTTTCGCGTAAATCAGACCACTGACGGATAGTCTCATCAGGTTGTGCCACAAAAGCCGTTAGTTCCATTTGATAGACAGGAACTGGTACTTGTACCAGCTGGGGGATTAAAACGGCGGCGGCAACAGGTGCGGCCAGGTTACCACCAATCAGGTCGCCCTTGGCGGCTTCAATTTCCAGCCGTGCCAGCGGCATAGTTTCCAGCTTCAAATCGTATCCCAGGTTTTTGTAGGCCTGACTGACTTTGATAAATACCGGATTTTGTTCGTCAACCTGCATCAGAGTCCCGACGTGAAACACATTCTGCGCAAAAGCAGACCGGACGGAAACGGCCGTCAGCAGCAGTATAAAGATGGGTAATGTTCTGACCAGCAAGGCTGCGTAACAACTGCACCGCATGATCAAGCGGCAAAATCTCCATTCGGCGCAGTTTGCCTGCCATTGGCTGCAAAAAATTCGTGATATTGTCACAGTGTTTGGCATACTCGGGACACTAATTCCAGAGATAACCATAGTCAAACTTCTGTGCCAGAGGACTCCACGATGAAAAAAACTCTTGTTGCGACCACAGTCGCCACTGTATTGGCTTTAGGTGCCTGTACCGACAATAAACCTGCCGCGCCAGAGCAAAAAGCCGCAGCGCCGGCTGAAGCAACAGCCGCTAAAACTGAAGCAGCGCCAGCAGCAGTAGCTGCAGAAAATCCGTTACTGAAACGCAGCTCGCTGCAATATCAGGCGCCGGAATTCGACAAAATCAAAACCGAGCATTTCCTGCCGGCCATGTTGCAGGGCATCGAAGAGCACGCCAAAGAAATCGACGCTATCGCCAATAACGCAGAACCTGCCACTTTTGACAACACTATTGTCGCGATGGAAAAAACCGGTGACCTGCTGGGCCGCGCCGGCGGTATTTT
>CAMLNG010000489.1 GCA_946481195.1 uncultured Chromatiaceae bacterium | reverse complement strand
CCATTGCCATGCCACAGAGTGATTACGCCGGTTTTTATCAACAGCTGGCGCTTTTCCTCAATGACCGTGGTGCGGCGCCGGTGCCACTGGCAGACGCTATTTTAGGCCTTCAGCTGATAGAGCTGGCCCTGCAAAGCAGCCGCGAGCAACGTACCTTGACGTTGCCAGCGGCAAACGAAACCAGCATCAGCGTGGAATAAACTCGATAGCCGCGCCGCCGCCAGGCGCCAGCTTGAGCTCAAGCACATCTTTGCTGGTTACTGTGCGGCGTTTGATTTGATAGGCCATCGGATTGGTTTGCCAATGCGCATCGGCAGCGTCCTGATACCACACGGCGTCGTAACTGCGGTTTTGTTGCAGGAACTGCAGCGGCAATTGCAGTGTTCGTGCTTGCTCATTGCTGGTAGCACCAACAAACCAACGCTCTGAAGCTTTGTCCTGCCGTGCCATCATCAGGTACTGACCAATTTTACCGTCAAGCGCGATACTCTGCTGCCAGTCGGTCGGCACGGCATCAATAAAGGCAAATGCCGGATGCAGTTTGCCGCCCGGCGCATAATTTTCCGGTAAATCCGCCACCATTTGCAGTGGGCTGTACAGCGTGACATAAAGCGCCAGCTGATTGACCAAGGTACTCGGCACGCGATTATTCGGCCGGTGTTTCTGGTAGTTAAAGTTAAAAATACCGGGCGTGAAATCGATAGGCCCGGACAAACCGCGGGTGAATGGAATAATCACTGTATGATTTGGCGCATTACCGGTATCGGGGCTACCGCCGTTATATTCCATGCCGCGCACCGATTCGCGTGTCATCAGATTAGGATAAGTGCGGCTTAAGCCAGTGTCTTTGACGGTTTCATGCGCATTGACCATCACTTTGTGTGCGGCGGCGGTATCGACCACTTTTTTAAAGTGCCGCACCATGTATTGACCATCATGCCACTCACGCCCGTCCAGCCGTTTGCCGACATACCCCATTTTGACGCTATGCACGCCAAGGCGCTGGTAATATTTAAAGGCATCGGCCATTTGCTTTTCGTAATAGCTGATACCCGCGGCAGTTTCGTGATGACCAATCAGGCCAACGCCTTTGGCTTTGGCATAAGCGGCAACTTTTTCGATATCAAAACCTTTGACCGGTTTAGTGAAACTAAAAGTCGGCGGCCGTTGCCACCATTGCCCTTCCCAGCCCTGATTCCAACCTTCAACCAGCAAACCGTCGATATCGTGTTGGCTGGCAAAATCAATATATTGCATAGCGCGCTCTGTAGTCGCACCTTGCAGCGGGCCCGGCGACCAGTCTTTTTCACCGATATGCATCTCCCACCAAATCCCCATGTATTTACCGGGTTTGATATAACTGGTGTCAGTCCCTGCGGCCATCGGCTCATTGAGGTTTAATATCAGGCTGGAATTCAGCAAGGCTGCTTCGGTTGGCGCGATTTGGATAGTGCGCCAGGGGCTTTGAAACGGCGCTTTGGTATACACCCGCTCGACCTGTACAGCATGATCATTACCAGGATTGACACCGGCATTCGCGCCTTGCCACGGCATCAAATCAGCTTTGAGCGTGATATGGTTATCGGTAATATTGCGCAGCGTCATCGAGCTGTAATCAACCAGTGCGGCCTCATGCACCGCCACTGCGATACCGCCATCGGTCAGCGTCAGCGGCGTATGGGCGACCGACACTGTCGATAACGCTGAATTCATATACTGATACTCAAAACTCAGGTTGCGGTAGGCTTCAATCCACCAGGTGGAAAAGTTACGGGCAAAGGCAAATTCAGTCAGCTCATCTGTGATCACCAAATCGCCGGCAAGCGCGGTTTGTGCCGGCACCTGATACCGAAAGGCTACACCATCATCAAAACTACGAAATACCAAAGTGAATTGACGTCCCGGCGCAGCGCTTTCACGCAAGTTCAGAGTGATTTCGTTGTAGTGATCACGGATCTGCGCACGCTGGCCCCAGACAGGTTGCCACTGTGCATCATGACTGCGTGTGCTGACTTGCTCGGCCAGTAAACCCGTTTTTAGCAGCGGCTGACCTTTAAATGCGAGGCCAAGGACTGACGGTTTTAACACCGCTTTGCCGCGATAACTGACCTGATATGTCAGAGCCTCCGCCGACAGCGCCAGCTCCACGGCGATCTGCTGATCCGGCGACAACAATTGCCAACGCTGTGGCTGCGCCAGCTGTTCTTCGGCCTGCACCGTGGCAAACAGCAACAAAATACTCAGACCCAACACGCGGCTGAAAAGATGATAAAACACCATAGCTGCTCCATTTTTTTTCATCGGTTTGGATTGTTCCCTTTGCATTGTTAAGCACGCCAAAGCAATTGCTGTGGCTGAAAATTCAAACTACAGCCGTTAAAAAAGGCCTCCAACTGCAGCCCGGTAAAAGCATCACTGACACCGGCCGGCTGTGGCTGCCGCAGTGGCGGAAACACACCATAACCGGCCAGCAAGCAATGCCAGGACGTGGCACCAAAGTGGCTGTCGATTTGCTGACGGGATAGTTCGGTCGCTAAATCCCCCTGGCGAAACCAAACATCGAGAATTTGCCGCAGTGATTCAGACAACTGCATATTGGCGCTGTTGGCCCGCCAGTAGTGGCTGTCGCTGCGGCTGCTGAGCTTGTAATGCGCAACGATGTAATCACGCACCGCCTCAAAGCGCTGGTGCACCTGACGATTGAATTCGGCCCGGCCCTGATCAGAAAAATCAGCAAAGACGTCGATAAACTGCTCAATTGAACATTGCACCAAATGCAGCGCTGTAGCTTCAAGCGGTTCAATAAAGCCCTGAGATAAACCAAGCGCGAGGCAGTTTTTCTCCCAGCTGCGCGTCACCTGTCCAACCCGCATTTGCAGATGGCGGGCGCTCTCACCACTG
>CAMLNG010000488.1 GCA_946481195.1 uncultured Chromatiaceae bacterium | reverse complement strand
ATTCGTAGCTGTTGTATGGCGCCTTTACTTCCTGTTCCGCGGCAAAATCGCAGCGCCAGTAAGAAGATGCTGCAGGTTTGTTTTGCGGGTCTAAGGCATAGAGCCGGTGCCCGGCGATGTTATAGTCCAGCATCAATATCTTGATGGTCGGGGCATCAGCTGAACCACTTTGGCTATGGCGTTGCCAGACCCGCTCTGAAGTTAACAACTGGTGTCCTGCCATATTCACATCACGATAGCCATGGACATGGCCTACAGCGCCGGTGGGTGATGCGTAGTCGATGAGATACCCTGTGCCGCCTTCCGGCGTAAACCGGAAGTCATCTGAGTTAATTTCGGAGTCCGGGTATGTTACATAGTATCTGCCCACACCAAAATTAGGGGTCAGTGTCACGGCATCGCCATACCAGGTTAAAGTTGCTGTTTCCCCCGGTACTGCAGAGGCGACAGCAACGCCGTAGCCGGCATCTTGCCATCCGGTCAGCCATGGATAGTCAATTGGATGTAATTCCCTGTCCACGTAATAACTAATAGTGATAGTCGATAACTGTCTTGTCGCAGGCAGTTCAGATTGCTGTTTTGGCATGCTGCGGGCATCGAGCTGCAGGTTCTCGCCAGACTTTACGCCTGACAGGCGCCGGACCGTCGAATAAACAGTCATCTGATTCTTGTTCTGGACTGGCGCAAACCAACTGCCGGTGAACGACATTTGATAGTCGGCCGATAGATCTGACAGATACAGCGCTTTTTCACCCTGCATGCTGACCATCTCGCCCTGTGTGCGATTTTGTGGATATAAGCGATTGTAAAATATCGATTTAGTTTGATGGCGCAATTCAATGGCTTCTAATCCGCCGGTGAACTTTGTCAGATTCACCAAGCCGCCTTGTTCATCGGTTAGCTGGGTCAGTGCAAACCGGTGTTTTGCCAGCGCGGGGTCCAGGTTGACGATATTGGCACTGTTTACTGCCTGCTTTTCTAACACCACCAGTTTCAGCCGGTCATACTCCTGATATTCAGCGATATAGTCGTAAGTGCCTGCTATTAAACGGATATTTTGGCCATTAAAGGCAGAGCCGCGGTAAATCAGTTCGCCAGCTTCGTTAAAAATGGTCAGTTTGTTCAGGTACTGGCCGGCCGTATTAATAGTTTGATTGTGATAATCCATAAACGCCAACGGCACCCGGTATTGGTTGTTGTCATCGGACAACTGCAGTACCAACCCTTGTGTCAGTCTGTTTTCCGGAGCCAGAAACTGACTGGTATTTACTTGGATCTGCAATGTGACTTCGAGCGTGGCACCTGCTGCAATCTCTGCTTCTGCTGCCGGTGTTATGTTTAACCGGACACCGGCCGGCAAGGTCGGTAACGTCAGTTTTAGCTTTTTGCTGCTATTGGCATGGTTAAACAATGTCAGTTTGCGTTCGGCCTGCCAAAGGCTTTGGCTTCTGTCGAGTTTGCCAAAGGATAATGATTGCGGTGCCATGGTCAAAGTTGCTTTTGTCGCTGCGAGTACATCGAGCCGGCCACTTCCTTGTTCAGCGACGGTTGCACCTGTGTCTTTAGTCTGACTCATCAACAACGATTTAATCATCGCAGGTGTGCGATTAGGTTGCTGTTGTTTCAGCAAAGCTGCAGCACCTGCAACATGAGGCGCAGCCATGGAGGTACCACTTTTGTATTGAGATTGATTCCCGGGTGTAGTCGATAAGATCTCATCACCAGGTGCCGCTAAATCTGGTTTGATAAACTGATCAGTATCAGCAGGGCCACGTGAACTGTAGCTCGCCATCTGATCAGATTTCGTCGTCGCTGCCACAGTAATGGCAAGTTCAGCGTTGGCAGGTGCACCCACAGCGCCATAGGCCATGCCATCATTCCCTGCGGCCGTAACCACAACAATGCCGGCCTTTGCTGCGTTATTTGCCGCGATGGTCATAGGATCATTTTGTGTGCCTGGGCCGCCTAAACTTAAATTCACTACATCCAGCGCATCTTGAGTCAGTGGGTTTTGATCAGGATTCGCCGCCCGTTCCAACGCCTGCACAACGCCAATGGTTGAGCAATAGTAGTTGCAGACCCTGTAAGCATATAAAGTGGCATCCGGTGCAACGCCTGACTGACTATCACTTTTACCGGCGATAATGCCGGCGACATGGGTGCCATGTCCCTCTTTGTCCTGTGGGTCGGCGTCGTAATCATAAAAATCATAGCCACCTGCCACTTTACAGCCGGTGCCAAAGCAGCCGCCCAAATCAGGGTGTGTATAGTCGATACCACTGTCGAGCACACCAATCCGCATGCCCTGGCCTGTCAGATTTTTATTCGTGCTGTCGGTTAATTTCCACACCTGATCGACGCGGATGAGTGGAATGGATTCGCGGCGGTATAGTTGGATTTCACGGTCCGGTGTGACACTTTTGATACCGGGGTAGGAGCGCAATAATGCCAGATTGGCCGGATCTGCAGTGACCACCAGACCGTTGAGCAATAATTGCGTACTGTCGATCACTGCGCTAACGAGTTGCTGGTTTTGCAGCACGCTGCTCAGTTCATTTTGTTGCTGCAGGACCTGATAAGTGGCGTGCATTAACTGGGGAGCCGGAACAGCATTCACCGACAAAGACTGCTTTGAACTACCTGACATCACAGCAGGTAAAACTGCTGGTTGCTGCAGTTCAATCAAATAGCGTTGCTGGCCATCCGGTAGCGGCCTTAGCGCTTCACGAACCTTGCTGCCGTCCGGTTTTACAATAATTCGATATGCCGCTGTGTGATCGCCGAAGGATGGTTCTGCCAGAACAAAGAACGGCAAACTAAGTAAATACGCGGGAATCAGCCGGAGTCTGCGCATTTTCGCGGAAGTTACATCAATCCTGAAATACAATTTCGATCCCTCTACAGT
>CAMLNG010000487.1 GCA_946481195.1 uncultured Chromatiaceae bacterium | reverse complement strand
CACGCCATCGAGCTCAAAATCACCGTCTTCCTGTACCTGACCATTTTGCATCGGCACATGCGCCACTATGGTTTTCGCAATGTTCGCCTGCCAAATACGCACTGTCGCTAATCCATTGGCTGGCAAGGTTGTCGCATCAATCAATCCAGACTGAATGGCAAAAGAACCGACTGCCGCTGACAGGTTGCCACAGTTACCGCTCCAGTCGACAAAGGCTTTGTCGATGGCGACCTGGCCAAACAGGTAGTCAACATCGTGACCATCACGGCAGCTTTTACTTAAGATCACCGTTTTGCTGGTACTGGAAGTTGCACCGCCCATCCCATCAATTTGTTTGCCGTAAGGATCAGGGCTGCCAATCACCCGGAGCAACAAAGCGTCACGCGCAGGCCCGGGTTGTTGGGCCGCTTGTGGCAAATCCTCTAAACGGAAAAACACACCCTTACTGGTGCCACCACGCATGTAAGTGGCTGGTATTTTTAACTGAGGTGCATAACTCATCAGATCACCTTAATTCTTCATTGAAAAAGCCGGCAACAAGGCCGGCTTTACTCTGTTACAGATTGCCGCCTAAGAAATCCTTGGCGAACCGTTGCAACACGCCGCCAGCATCGTAAATTGACACTTCTTCAGCGGTATCCAGCCGGCAAGTGACCGGCACCTGCAGCGTTTCACCGTTGCGACGATGAACGACCAGCGTCAAGGTTGCACGGGGCAGACGCTCACCAATCACATCAAAACTCTCGGTACCGTCCAGTCCCAGGGTTAACCTGTTGGTGCCAGCTTTAAATTCCAGCGGTAATACGCCCATGCCGACCAGGTTCGTGCGGTGAATACGCTCAAATCCTTCGGCCACGATCGCCTCAACGCCGGCTAAACGCACGCCTTTGGCCGCCCAGTCACGGCTGGAGCCCTGACCGTAATCAGCGCCGGCAATAATGATCAGCGGTTGTTTGCGCTGCATGTAGGTCTCGATGGTTTCCCACATCCGCATGACTTTGCCTTCCGGCTCCAGCCGTGCCAGCGAACCTTGTTTGACTTTGCCATCCACCAGGACCATTTCATTGATGAGTTTGGGGTTGGCAAAAGTGGCGCGTTGTGCGGTGAGATGGTCGCCGCGGTGCGTAGCGTAAGAGTTAAAGTCCTCTTCCGGCAAACCCATTTTATGCAGGTATTCACCGGCGGCACTGTCCAGCATAATGGCATTGGACGGTGATAAATGGTCGGTCGTGATGTTGTCGCCTAAAAGCGCCAGCGGCAACATGCCTTTGAGCGTGCGTTCGCCGGCCAAAGCGCCTTCCCAATAAGGCGGACGACGGATATAGGTACTTTGCGGCCGCCAGTCATACAGCGGGCTGATACGCTCGCCATAATCGACATCCACGGCAAACATCGGCTCATAAACCTTGCGGTACTGCTCAGGTTTAACACTGGCAGCAACGACAGCGTCGATTTCTGCGTCACTTGGCCATAGATCTTTTAAGCGAATTTCAGCGCCGTCAGCGCTATAACCCAACACATCTTTTTCAATATCAAAACGGATAGTACCGGCAATGGCATAGGCCACCACTAACGCCGGTGATGCCAGAAACGCCTGCTTGGCGTAAGGATGAATGCGGCCGTCAAAGTTGCGGTTGCCTGACAACACGGCGGTCGCGTACAAGTCACGCTCGATCACTTCCTGCTGAATGACAGGGTCGAGCGCACCGCTCATACCATTACAGGTGGTGCAGGCAAAAGCGACAATGCCAAAACCCAGCGCTTCCAAATCTTCCAGTAAGCCAGCTTCCTGCAAATACAGTTCAACCGCTTTGGAGCCTGGTGCCAGCGAGGTTTTCACCCAGGGTTTACGCACAAGTCCCAGTTTACGGGCATTTCGCGCCAAAATACCGGCTGCAATCACGTTGCGTGGGTTGCTGGTGTTGGTGCAGCTGGTGATAGCGGCGATAATCACAGCACCATCCGGCATCAGGCCAGGCTCATTCTCAACCACACCACTGATGCCTTTGGCGGCTAAATCTGCTGTCGCAACGCGGGCGTGCGGATTCGACGGGCCGGCGATATTGCGCACCACTGTCGACAAATCAAAGCGCAATACCCGTGGATACACGGCCGTGGTCAGGCTGTCAGCCCAAAGGCCAGCGGTTTTGGCGTAAGTTTCAACCAATTTAACTTGTACCGCATCACGCCCGGTCAGTGTCAGATAATCCAGGGTTTGCTGGTCGATATAAAACATCGCTGCGGTGGCGCCGTATTCCGGCGTCATATTCGAAATCGTGGCGCGATCACCAAGGCTCAGGCTGTTGGCGCCTTCGCCGAAGAACTCCAGATAGGCCGACACCACTTTTTGTTTACGCAGGAATTCGGTCAGAGCCAGCACAATATCAGTCGCCTGAATGCCTGGTTGCGCTTTACCGGTCAGCTCAACACCGATGATATCCGGCAGACGCATCCAGGACGCACGCCCGAGCATTACACTTTCGGCCTCTAACCCACCTACACCAATCGCAATAACACCCAGCGCGTCAACATGCGGCGTGTGGCTGTCAGTGCCGACCAGCGTATCCGGGTAAGCAACACCGTCTTTGGCGTGGATCACCGGTGACATCCGCTCCAGGTTAATCTGATGCATGATGCCGTTGCCTGGCGGGATCACATCAACGTTTTTAAAGGCTTTTTTCGTCCAGTTGATAAAATGGAAGCGGTCGTCATTGCGTCTGTCTTCAATGGCGCGGTTTTTGGCAAAAGCGTCTTTTTCAAAACCACCATGCTCCACCGCCAATGAGTGGTCGACAATCAGCTGTGTCGGCACCACGGGATTGACTTTGGCCGGGTCGCCACCCTGCGCCGCGATCGCATCACGCAGGCCAGCAAGGTCAACCAGCGCGGTCTGCCCCAGAATGTCGTGACAAACAACCCGGGCCGGAAACCAGGGAAA
>CAMLNG010000486.1 GCA_946481195.1 uncultured Chromatiaceae bacterium | reverse complement strand
GCTGAAATGCGTTGTTGCTGCAAGAGACCATCCAATCCCTGCAATCCGCCCGTATGAAAAAATACTATTCGCTGGCCGGGCTCAAGCTGTTGTTGTTCCAGCAGTCGCAACAAAGTCCGCAGGGCTTTACCGGTGTAGATCGGCTCTAACGGCAAGTTCTGTGTACTCAGTTCCAGACAAAGATCGAGAGTGTTCTGATCAAAACGGCCATACCGGAGCCCACTGCAATCTGGTATCAGTTGCCAGTTATGTTGCTGCGGCACTAAGGCGTTAATACGGGACGCCAGTTCGGGATCTTGCACTACATTGATACCGAGCACCGGTATACTCGGGTGTCCTAACGCCAGACCTGCGACAGTGCCGCCACTGCCAGTTGCGCAGACAATCAAATCAGCAGGACCATTTGGGGTCTGCGCCAATGGCAGTTCAGCCACGCCTTGTAAGCCAAGTACACTGGTGCCACCTTCCGGCACTATCAGCCAGTTCGGGAATTGTTGCTGCAACATCGCCAGATATTCGGCCTGATCACGTTGGCGGTAACCCTGCCGGTCGGCAAAACTGAGCTGCATGCCATGCGCCTGACACGCGGCTAAAGTCGGATTGGTGACCACGTAGTCGTGTCGTACAATCGCATGCGTTTGAAAGCCAAAGGCTTTTCCTGCTGCAGCGACAGCCGCCAGGTGGTTAGAGAAAGCCCCGCCGAAGGTCAGAATTCCCGTTTTTTCATATTGTTGTATATGCTGGATATGGTACTTTAGTTTTAACCATTTATTACCCGCAATCGCAGGGACCAGACAGTGCAGGTGGCAGATCCACAGCTCAGTCTGAGATTGCTCCAGCAGTGGCAGGAAAATCTGTTGCCAGTGTTGACGATAAAACGGTGAATCCACAAATGCAGCCAGACCCGGCAAAACCAGATCAATAAGGTGTCAGAGTGTTTGCATGATACAGAAATTTGCGCAGAAGTTCCGCAGTTCAGCCAGCCGGCCTCGCCAGCCCGCGCAGATCGCCGCTATTTACCTGCAGGCCGAACAGCTCAAGTTGGTATTGGTCCGCACTGCTGACCAAGCGGTGCTAAAAACGGAAACTGTACGCCTGGTCGATAATCAGCAACGCGTCAATGCCTGTAGTCAATTGGCCCGTGAGTTGCCGAAGAATACCGCGCTGTGTCTGGTGCTGAGTGCCGATTGTTATCAGTTGGTGCAGCTGGATAAACCGCCATTGGCCGAAGCTGAAATACTGCAGGCTTTACCCTGGCAAATCCGGGATTTGGTCAGTATTCCAACCGATGATTTAATTGTTGATTATTGTGACGTGGCGGAACAATCGAATCAGCAACAGGCCAAAATTCAGGTCGTTGCCAGCTCACGCAGCTTGTTAGCGCCTTTGTGCAAAATGTTGCAGCAGGGCCCGGCGCAGCTAGTCAATATACAGCCGGATGAGTGGCTGGCCCGTAATTTATTGCCCGTACAGCCACAAGCCGTGCTGTTACTCAGCCATCAGCCAGGACAAGAACTCAATATCCAGATTGTGCGCAACGGCATTTTATATGTCAGCCGGAAACTACGAGGTTTTAACCGGATTGACTTGCTGAGCTACAACGAATTGAGTCTGGGTTTACTCGACAATCTGCTACTGGAAGTACAACGTTCACTGGATTTTTTCGAAGGACAGATGCGGCAGGCACCAGTCAAAGAGATTCTGTTTTTATTACCCAGTCCGGAGTTACCGGCGATCCTGCAATATTTTGTGCAAAATGGTTTTACTCAGGTACGGGCTCTGGATGTTTCTGCCTACTTGCCGGGCAGCAGCCTGGCCGAACAGGCGGATTATTGGTTGCCGCTGGCCGGCGCTTTGGAGTTATTGCTAAGCGCGGAGGCCTCAGTTGAAACAACGCATTAATTTGTATCAACCCGCGTTACAGCCAGTGCCGCAGCGCTTTGGCTTGCCGACGTTATTGCGTAGCAGCACTTTGGTGTTGTTGCTGATTGCCGGCACTACCGGGACCTTGCAATATCAGCTGCAGCAGCAACGGCAACAAACTGAGAAAATCCAGACTGCGGTGCAGCAAAAGTCAGAAGAGTTAGCCAATTTACAGCAAGCGCTGGATAACCGGCAGCCAGAGCAGTCATTACTGCAACAAGCGGAACTACTCAATACAGAAATCGCGCAAAAACAACAGCTGTTGCAGTATCTGACCGCCGACCAACAAGCACGACCACCGCAATATGCCGCAGTGTTACATCAACTCAGTGCACAGGATTTACCGCAGTTCTGGCTACGCAGCTTCCGCCTTGGTAAAGCCGGTATCGAATTTGACGGTGTCACCCGGGATGCCGCTCTGGTCCCACAGTGGCTGAGGCAATTGGGGCAGAGCCCGCAGTTCAGCGGTCAGCATTTTTCGACGGTGTCTTTTGAACCCATGTCTCAGGACTATCTGCAGTTTAGGGTAAGCAGCACTGAGGCCGCAGTGACGGAGGGCATGCGATGAATCGCTGGCAACAACTCTGTGAACAGTATATGCAGCTGCAACTACGCGAACGCCGGCTGATTTTTTTCGCGGTGCTGGCCATGTTGTTATGGGTCGGGACTCTCTCTGTGGCCGAACCATTGTGGCGGTCGTTGCAGGCCAGTCAACAACAGCAAAAAATGACGCTGGGCCAGATGGCGCAACTGCAGCAGCAGGTGGATGCTGTATTGCAGGTGCTCAACAGCGATCCAAACGAGCAGGTGCGCAGTCAAATCACTGCACGGCAGCAGCAGCGGGAGCAGTTAAATCAGCAGATCAAACAGTTGACTGGTCGTTATGTCAGTCCGGAACAAATGTTGCCATTGCTGCAGGATGTACTGAAAAGCAGCCCTGGAGTGAAATTAACCCAGATGCGCAGTCGGAAACCCGAAGTGTTGCAATTAGGCGCTCCGGTGCCAGCGACTCAGGCCAGCGC
>CAMLNG010000485.1 GCA_946481195.1 uncultured Chromatiaceae bacterium | reverse complement strand
GACTGTTGCCGCCATCGCTTCCGGGCTTGCACCCGGTAAACTGGCAGTCACCACCACCATCGGAAAATCCACCGCCGGCAGCGGCGAGACCGGCAAAGCGCGATAACTTAAAAACCCGAGCAATACTATCGCCAGCGCCAATAAACTGCTGGCGATGGGTCTTTGGATCAGCGCCAGACTCAGTTTCATAGCGCCTCCGCCGTCACCGCAGCTTTGCGGCTGAAATGCCGGTCAAACCATAAATACACCACTGGCGTGGTGAACAGCGTCAGGACCTGACTGACCAGCAAACCACCGACCATCACTAACCCGAGCGGCTGACGCAGCTCAGCACCGGAACCGGTTGCCAGTAACAGCGGAATAGCACCAAACAACGCCGCCAGAGTTGTCATCAGAATAGGCCTGAAGCGCAGCAGCGCCGCTTCATAAATCGCCTGCTGTGGCGACAAACCGCGGCTACGCTGCGCCTCTAAGGCAAAGTCGACCATCATGATGCCGTTTTTCTTCACCAGGCCTATCAGCAGCACAATACCAATGACAGCAATCAGGTCCAAAGGCCGGTTGGTCAGCAGCAAAGCCGCCAGCGCGCCGACAGTCGCCGAAGGTAAAGTCGACAAAATCGTCACCGGGTGGATGAGGCTCTCATACAACACGCCAAGCACTATGTACATGGTGACCACAGCAGCCAGAATCAGCCACAAGGTATTGCTGAGACTGGCACGAAAGGCTTCCGCCGCGCCCTGAAAGGTCAGCTCCATTGACGCCGGCAGCTGTAAATCCTGCTGTACCTGTTCAATCGCCGCCACCGCATCACCGAGTGAATAACCTTCGGCGAGGTTAAACGACAGCGTCACGGCCGGGAACTGGCCCTGATGGTTAATCAACAGCCGCGCTGGTTTTTGTGTCACTGTGGCAACGGATGACAGCGGCACCGGGCTGCCAGACGCGGTATTGATAAAAAGTTTATCCAGCGCATCTAAACCCTGCGCCTGGTCCGGGTCGACTTCCAGAATGACGCGGTATTGGTTGGCCTGCGTAAACAACGTGGTGATTTGGCGCTGAGCAAAAGCGCTTTGCAGCGCAGTGCCAATTTGGCTCACGCTGATGCCAAGCCGCGCTGCCGCCGTGCGGTCGATATCGACATAAGCCTGCAGGCCGTTTTCGGCTAAATCATCTGCCACATCGGCGAGTTCTGGCCGCGCTTTGAGGGCGCTCATCAAATCTGGCAGCCACTGCGCCAGCACTTCGCTGTCGGGCGACGTCAGCGTGAACTGATATTGGGTGCGGCTGATTTTGTCTTCGATACTCAGCTCCTGCACACTCTGGAACCAGGCGGTGATACCCGGCACCTGCGCGGCTTTGTCACGCAAGCGGTCGATCACCGCCAGCGCATGTTCGTCGCGCTCACTGTGTGATTTCAGGTTCAGCTGAATACGGCCAGCATTGAGGCTGACATTGCTGCCATCCACGCCGATAAAGCTACTCAGGCTCGCTACGGCCGGGTCGTCCTGCAACGCCGCTGCCAGCTGCTGCTGCCGCTCGGTCATGGCGGCAAAGGAAATATCCTGCGGCGCTTCAGTGACTATCTGAATGACGCCGCTGTCCTGTACCGGGAAAAAGCCTTTTGGTACCGCGAGATACAGCACAGCGGTTAACGCCACACTGGCCAGCATCGCCAGCATCCCAAGGCGCTGATGCGCTAAAACCCATTGCAGCATCTCGCCATAACGGCGGATCACCCGCGCCATAAAGCCGCTGCCATCGTCGTGTGGCGGTAAGGTTTTCAGCAAGTGCGCACAGAGCATTGGCGTCAGCGTTAACGACACCAGCAACGAAATCAAAATCGCCACCGCCAGTGTCACGGCAAATTCAAAGAATAACCGGCCGACCACATCGGCCATAAACAGCAGCGGAATGAGCACCGCAATCAAGGAGAAGGTTAATGAAATCAGCGTAAACCCAATTTCTTTCGCGCCGTTTTTCGCTGCATCCAGCGCCGATGCACCTTGCTCACGATGGCGGGCAATGTTTTCCAGCATGACGATGGCGTCGTCGACGACAAAACCGGTCGCTATCACCAGCGCCATCAGCGTCAGGTTGTTGATGGAGAAATCCAGCAGATACATCACGGCAAAAGTACCGATGATCGACAGCGGCACCGCCAGTGACGGAATGATAGTGGCCGGAATAGTGCGTAAAAACACAAAGGTCACCGCAATCACTAACGCAATAGCAAACAGCAGTTCGTGTTGCACGTCGCGCACTGCGGCGCGAATGGATTCAGTACGGTCGCTGAGGATAGATACATCGAGCTCGGCCGGCAGCGTGGCGGTCAGCTGCGGCAATAACTCACGTACCCGGTCAGTCACTTCAATCACGTTGGCGCCAGGCTGGCGCTGAATATTAATCAGCACCGCCGCACTTTGATTGGCCCAGGCCGCCAGAAAACGGTCTTCCGCACCTTGTTCAATTTTTGCCACGTCACCAAGCCGCACCGGCGCATCGCCTTTAAAGGCGACAATCAGCTGTTCATATTCAGCCGTCGAGCTTAACTGGTCGTTGACTTCCAGCATGGTCGAGCGGAATGGGCCGTCAAAGTTACCTTTTGGCTGATTGGTATTGGCGGCAACAATAGCGCTGCGTAAGCTGTCCATGGTGAGGCCAAGCCCTGCTAACGCCGACGGATTGGCTTTGACCCGAATCGCCGGGCGCTGGCCACCAGCCAGGCTGACCATGCCGACACCATTGACCTGCGCCAGTTTCTGCGCCATCCGCGTATCAACCAAATCATAGACTTGCGGTAACGCCATCGCTTTGGCACTGACCGCCAGCGTCAGAATAGGCGCATCGGCCGGATTGACTTTGCGGTACACCGGCGGGATCGGCATATCGTTGGGCAATAACGAACTGGCGGTATTGATGGCAGCCTGCACTTCCTGTTCGGCCACG
>CAMLNG010000484.1 GCA_946481195.1 uncultured Chromatiaceae bacterium | reverse complement strand
ATGCCCGCGATCTGCTGCAGGATGTATTGCTGGTGCTGTGCCGCAATCTGGCGCAGTTTCGCGGTGACAGCAGTTTCAAGACCTGGTTATTTGGCATCGCCAATTACCGCGCCGTGGATATGCTGCGTAAGCGCAAACCGACGCAGGATTTAGACGATTTACCGGAACTGGAGCACGAAGACCAGCTCAGTCACGAGCAACAGTTGTCCGAACAACAAACCCAGGCGCTGGTGCAGCAAAAATTAAAGACGCTGCCACCGGAACAGAAGCTGGTGGTTGAACTGAGGTTTTATCAGCATTTTACCTTTGATGAAATTGCCGACCAGTTAGCAATTTCAAGTAATACAGTAAAATCAAGATTTTATAGCGCCCTGGATAAACTTCGGGTGCAATTGGAGGACCACGATGTCGAACAGTCAGCAAGTTTTTGACGCCTGGCTCGCCGGTGATCTGACGACCGATGCCTGCCGCAGCGCACTGGCGCATGACCCGGTGTGGCGCGCCCGCTTTGAAACTGCGGCCCAGCTGCAGCAGTTGGCCCGGCAACCAGACTATCCGCCGGTGCCGCAAGTCGATACCAGTACCATGTTCCGCCAGCAATGGGGCCACAAAACGGCGCGGCAAACCGCCTGGTGGCCAAAGCTCAGTGTTGGCATGTCTGCCATGGCACTGGTGATCAGCATGTCGCCGTTAAGTCTGCAAATGCAAAACGGTGGTATTGCGCTGCGCTGGAGTGATGTCGACCCGGCGGCAGTACAGCTGCAGGTGCAGCAACAGGTAGCAGCACAACTGGCCAGCTACAAAACCGAACAACAACAGTATCTGCAGTTACAGCTGCAGACACAGCAACAACAACAGGCGTCGCAGCTGATTTTATTAAAAGATTATCTGACCGATGCCGAACAGAAAAACCGACGCGGAGACATGCTGGAGCTGGTGGAATATTTAAATCAGCAACGGCAGGCTGACTGGCAGTACTGGCAGGACAATGTCCAGCCGAGTCAGGCCCGGCTGAATTACAGCCCGGATAACCGCAACAATCGCCAAAATTAACGCCGCATTTTATGGAGTAGTCTGATGAAACTTATTTCTTACGTAGCAGCTGCAGTGCTGCTGAGCTTATCAACCGGCGGCCAGGCGGCCACGCAGGTCAGCGACAAACTGAAACAAAATCTGGAAATTATGCGCGACATACTGCAGAAATCGATGGAACAGCCTGGCCGTTCTGCCGGCGTAGGCCGCATCGAGCTGAGTTATCTGGCCGGGCAAGGCGTGTTGTTCCAGACCCGTACCTCAGGGGGCTTTAGCCGTTTCTTCGCGGTTGCACCTGTAGCGCCGATTCCGCCGGTTGCGCCAATTTCACCACCGGATCTGGAAGCCATTACCGATCATGCCAATGCCGTGGCACAGGCGGCCTTAGCCGGTCACCCGGTAGATGAAGATCAGTTGCAGGAATTTCAGGAGCAAGCTGAACTCGCCGCCGAACAAATGATGGAACAGCATGAACGGATGCGCGATCAGAGCCGCGAGCTACGCGAACAAAAACGTGATTTAGAGCGCGATTTACGCGATGTGCAGCGTGACAAACGCGATATCGAATTTCGGGCCAAAGTTGACAAACTGGATGCCGAACAACAAAAACAATTGCAGCAACTGACCAACAAAGAAGCCGCGCTCGCTAAGCAGGTCAAAGAAATGCAGCAAAAATACGATGCGGCTGAGCAGGAGATGCTGAAAAAGCGGCAGGAACAAGCCAAAGTTGCCCAACAAAAACAAACTGAACTGATAGCTCAGGTCGGCAGCAAATTCGCTGCGACGCTATGTGATTACGGCGCCAGCCTGCGTGAGCTGAAAGACAATGAATTTGTCTCGCTGCAACTGTCGACGGATGGTGGCCGCGACAGCAGAGATATTTATTGGGTCTTCAAAAAATCTGATATTAATCAGTGCATCAGCGGCAAATTTGGCGCTGAGGGCTTACTGAAAAAAGCCGATTATTATCAGTATTAACCCGCAAGATACCTTTCTGGCGCAGACCCGCAACAGCGGGTTTGCCCATCCTTCTCCAGTCTGTACCTGACATTATTCCAGCCGAAGCCTTGACAGCTTAGACGCCGCTGCGTAAAAAGCCTTGCCCGTCTGCCACTGTCACAGAGGAATGATGATGTCTGTCAGCAACTTGCCTGAACCTAGCTGGTTAACCACAGCAATTGAACAGTTTTATGCGAGCGGACTGGTCGTATTGCCGCAAATGCTGGATGCAGCGCTTTGCCAGCAGTTATACACCGAAGCCCGGCAAGCCAGCCTGACGCCGGCAGGCGTTGGTCGCGGCCAGGCGTTACAACTGAACCCGGAGATCCGCCGCGACCACACCTTGTGGCTTGATGGCAGCACTGCTGCGCAGCAGCAGTACCTGGGCCTAATGGCGCAAATCCAACAAGCCGCCAACCGTCGTTGTTTCCTGGGTTTAACCCACCACGAAGCGCATTTTGCCCGGTATCAGCAAGGCGATTTTTATCAAAAACACCTCGATGCTTTTGTCGGTCGTTCCAGCCGGGTGTTAACCACAGTCTGCTACCTCAATGACGTCGTCAGCGGCGGTGAGCTGCAGATTTATAATGAAGATGATCAACCGCTGCTGCAGGTTCAGCCACAAGCCGGAACTCTGGTACTGTTCGAAAGTGCTCGATTTCCGCATGAAGTATTACCTGCACATTCAACCCGCTACAGTATTGCCGGCTGGTTCCGGATTGATTAGAAATTACTGAAATTCAACAGTGTTTTGCATGTGCTGAGCTATGCTCAGCACAGCCCCTTATTTTTGCCCCCGTTTGCCTGAAGGACTTTGCCACATGCGTCAGAATTTACCCGTTACCAGCCACGAACGTACTTTTCCACCTGGCCAGAAACTGATTTCCACCACAGATTTAAAAGGCACTATCACCTACGCCAA
>CAMLNG010000483.1 GCA_946481195.1 uncultured Chromatiaceae bacterium | reverse complement strand
GCGGCGATGTCATTGACGACCCGGCGTTTTGGCATCACGCCACCAACCCGGCGAACAGCCGTATTCTCGCCACCGATAAACGCTCAGGCCTCGAGGTGTATAACCTTCGTGGGGAACGGGTGCAGCAACTGCCGGTCGGCCGGCTGAACAATGTCGATGTGCGCTATGGCCTGCGCTGGCAGGGCAAGCCCCACGATATCGCCGTGGCGAGCCTTCGCAACAATAACAGCCTGCAGTTATTCGCCATTGATAGCGCAGGCCTATTGCATGACGCCGGCCAAGTCCAGACGGCGTTACCGGATATCTACGGCATGTGTCTGTATCAGCCTAAAGCCGGTGAAATCTATGCCTTTGTCAATGATAAAAGCGGCCGCATCGATCAGTTCCGCTTCAGTTCTGACGGCAAGCAATGGCAAGGTCAACTGGTACGCTCATTGAAAGTCCCTTCGCAGCCGGAAGGTTGTGTGGCGGATGACCAAAACCACCGGCTGTATGTCGGGGAAGAAGATGTTGGCGTCTGGACTTTTGCCGCCGATGCAACCGCACCTGTGGCCGGACAGCTGGTGATCACAGCCAACGAAGAGCAAGGCCCGCTGGTGGCGGACGTGGAAGGCATGGCGTTATTACCGGCCGGCACTTTTTCAACACAAAACAAACCCTTGTTACTGATCTCCAGCCAGGGCAATGACAGTTACGTGTTGTACGAAGCAACGCCACCTTATGCTTTTGTGCAGCGCTTTCGCGTCGGCACGAATCCGCAGCTTGGCATCGACGGCAGCTCAGAGACCGACGGCCTGGATCTGACCGTAAAAAGTCTTGGCCCGGCGTTTCCATTTGGCGCCATCGCCATTCAGGATGGCCGCAACCGGATGCCGGAAGCAGGGCAAAACCTGAAACTGGTGCCGTTGCAGCAACTGGAAGCGGTGTTAAAGCGGTAATCGTCAACCACTGTCGTACGGCGGCGCTTTGCTTGCCGATACCTACGCGCTTATTGACACTGTAGGTATCGGCAAGCAAAGCGCCGCCGTACGTCACACGAGATCCATGTTCACACCACCAAACCCCTCACATATAACTTTTCAGTTATATCCTGCTCCGAAAAAGTATTTAAGGTTATTAACGCGCTCTGTTTTAATGCAGGCTCTTAGATATTAGGCATATAGATGTCTAAACGGAGATTTGCATGCAACAGACTCAACTGACCTGGTGGCAACGCTACAGCTTATGGCTGCAACAGGCGTTAATCCGCGCAGAGCTGGGCCCCTGGCAGGCAAATACAACAGCAGACCGCCACGACACCACCACCTCACCGGGGCAGCTATGAGTATTGAAGTCCAGCAACTGCAGAAAAATTTCGGCGATTTTAAAGCCGTGGATAATGTCAGCCTGTCGATTCAAAGCGGTGAACTGACTGCATTGCTGGGCCCGTCAGGCTCCGGCAAAACCACGTTGTTGCGCCTGATCGCAGGTTTAGAACAGGCCGACAGTGGCCGTATTCTGTTTAATGACGAAGACATCAGCGACCGCCATGTCAGTGAACGTGGTGTTGGTTTTGTCTTCCAGCATTACGCTTTGTTTAAGCATATGACAGTGGCGGAAAACGTCGGTTTTGGCCTCAGCGTCAAGCCAAAGAAATTCCGCCCGTCCAATGCTGACATTCAGAAAAAAGTGCAGAAACTGCTGGAACTGGTGCAGCTGGACTGGACCGCAGACCGTTATCCATCGCAGTTGTCCGGTGGTCAGCGCCAGCGTATCGCCCTGGCCCGCGCTTTAGCCGTCGAACCCAAGGTGCTGTTGTTAGACGAGCCGTTTGGTGCGCTGGACGCCAAGGTACGCGCTGAACTGCGCCGCTGGCTGCGCCGGCTGCATGACGAAATTCATGTCACCTCGGTGTTTGTCACGCACGACCAGGAAGAAGCGCTGGAAGTCGCCGACCGCATCGTGGTGATGAACAAAGGCCGCGTTGAGCAGGACGGCACACCGGAACAAGTCTACGACCATCCGGCCAATCCGTTTGTTTATGAATTCTTAGGCACGGTGAACCTGTTCCACGCCCGCGTGCGCGACGGCGACCAGCTGGTGCAACCGAGCAGCGCCGACTTACCGGCCGCCGCCGAGCAGTTAGAACAGCCGGGCCTTGCCTACGTGCGCCCGCATGAAATCGACGTGCTGCATAGCAAAGAAGACGACGCCATTGCTGCCCGTCTCGATCTCATCACAGTCGTCGGCCCTACAGTTCGGCTCGAACTGCAATCACAACAAGCTGACCAAATCATCCATGTCGAACTGGACAAAACCCGCTTTAAACAGCTGGGTTTATCCGTCGGCCAGCACACCTGGTTAAAACCACGCTACAGCCGGGTGTTTTTAGGCGAAGGGATTTGACGCCCGGCGGGCGTTTTTTGCCCTGCGGGCGGCGGTTTCTACTGTTTTTATCGTTTTTTCCTTTTCGGCGAGTCCGTCTAGCAAAGAGTTCACCTAACGGTGAGTCACTTTCTTTTGTTTCAGCAAAAGAAAGTAACCAAAGAAAAACCGACCCCGGTTCCGCTCGAAAGCCCGTCTGAAAACCGCCGTCCAAGGCAGCGCAGCAACTCGCGGTGCGCTAGCGTCGCACCGCTCAAACACTCTGCGCTTTAAAACCTTGGCCAACGATTTTCAGCCGGCTCGCTCCAACGGGGAAACGGTTTTGTAGTTGGTGTCGATGAGACAAACCAAAGCAGAATGCTGCAGTAGTAGGCTTTGCTCTTAATTTTCTTTCGTTAAAAACCAAAACAACTAAGAAAACCAATCGCCCGTTGGAGCGAGCCGATGCAAATCAATAGTTTGAGGTTTTAAGCTGGGGAGTGTTTGAGCGCGGCGACGGTAGCGCCGCGCGAGTTGCCCCAGCGCCTCAAACTGTTGATTTTCATCGGGCTTTCGAGCGGAACCGGGTGCGCCTTTTCTTTCGGTTCCTTTCTTTTGGCA
>CAMLNG010000482.1 GCA_946481195.1 uncultured Chromatiaceae bacterium | reverse complement strand
ATCACGCGCCATGGCGGCGGATGCGACGGAGAAGGTATCGCCGGTGGCAAAGCCAGGATCATTGACAAACATCACCACGGTTTTGCCTTTGACGTCGACATTTTTATAGTCGTTCCAGCCATACTCCGGCGCGACAATGCCATAACCGACAAACACCAGTTCGCTGTTTTTCACCTCAACCTGTGGTTGCATCCGCGTCGACCAGGCCATCATTTGCGTTTTGTAACTGAAACTGGCGGGCAGTTTATCGCCGTTGAGGGCCAGCGCAGAAACGGCGACCGGGTCGATTTGTACTACAGGTACGGCCTGGCGGTAGCTGTCTTTGGCGAAAGGCTTGAGGCCAAGACGCTGAAACTGCTGTTCGATATAAGCTACAGTGCGCTCTTCGCCGACGGTGGCCGGTGCGCGGCCTTGTAGTTCATCCGAGGCGACCTCGGCAAAGTAGCGGCCAAACGCCGGGTTAAATTCGGTTTGTGGTAAAGGGTTATCATCAGCGGCTAGTGCACTACTACTGAGTAGCAAAGCGCAAAGCGGGGTAAAAATGGAACTGCGTCGCAATCTTGTCATAAGCAACTCTCACAGCGGCTTGCTGGTGTGGGCCGGCAAGCGCAAGAACAGGGAGTTGTTATGTTGCCATGTCGCTGCGGCTTGCGCCTGTCTTTTTCGATTAAGCGATTGGTGGTGTGGATAAATGGTCAGTGTTTGACACAAACAAACAGCGCGTTGCCAGAACAACCGTCCCATGCCACCAGTTTGTCGTAATCGTGTTGCAGGATCTGCACGTCGAAGTAAGGCGCCAGCAGCTGCTGTAATTCGGCAAAAGTGACGGCGACCATCGGATGGGCGTCCTGCCAAATCTCGGTCTGGCCATTGGCTGTTTTTTCGATCCGCAGCCGCAGTTGCTGTTGCTCACCGTGACCGGGGTAAAACCAGCCGGAGCTGAACTGAAACAGGCTGTCGCCCTGACGGGCCTGATGCGACACCGCAGACTGGTTGTCGATTTGGCTTTTATCTACGGCATTAAAACAAAACACCCCGCCGGGATTCAGCGCGAGATGAGCCTGGCGGATACAGGCGCTAAGGCCGGCAATGGTTTGGCTGTAATGCAAAGAGTATAAAAAACAGGTAATGAGATCGACCGGCTGGCTGAGCTGGAATTCACACATATTCTGGCAGGAAAAAACGACTTCAGGACAGCGTTGCTGTGCCAGATCCAGCATTGGCTGATTGAGGTCAAGGCCAGCACTCTGATAACCTAAGTCGAGCAAAAAGCGGATATGCGGGCCTGTGCCACAGGCTAAATCCAGATGACGTTTGCCACCATTGCCAAAAAACTGGTCGATGCGGTGTACAGTATTGCTTTGTGCCTGATAATTGATGTCAGCGCACATCAAATCGTAATAACCGGACAAATCGGTGTAGAGGGCAGTGGTAGTCATAGCAGGTCCGGTTGGTGCAGGAAAAACGGCGCGCAGCATAGCATAAGGGGTCGCCAGCCGCGACTTGTCGCACTCAGCGGGGCGCCATACGGTTTTGCCAAAACCTGCAGGACGTATTGCCATCAGCGCGGATCACAACATTTTTAGGAGACCGGTATGAGATTTAAATTAATCTTCACGCAGCTGCTGTTATGGGCCCTCGCGGTTGGCGCTGCCGTGCTGACCGGTGCACCGGATTTTTATGCGTTGCTGTTGTTACCGGTCATCGGCGTCATTGCTGTTGTTGCCCTGTGGCGCGCGACAGCGCCCAAAGCTGACTGCTGTAATTCATAACTCCCGCAGCAAATCTCATAAATGTAAGCGCTTTACAAAAGTGCGGCGGGCAGGTAACTATCTGGCAAACCGACAAATAAGGAACGTCAGATGAATATGCGTCAAAATGCCCGCCGGCGGCTGACCGGGCTGATTGCAGGTGTAGCCGCCAGCTTTTTGGCTGCGCCGCTCGCAGCAAGTCCGGCAATAAACTTATTGGCCCCTCAGCTCAAGCAATGGGAAACCTACCTGAGCTACCGCCACCAGGAGAGTTATAACGGCAGTCAGCCAACCGATGCGGCCGGTAAACCCATTGCACCGCTTGGAGTTTTTCCTGGTCTGGACCCGCATGGTGTGTTCACATTGGTGCAGCAGGATGGGGATACAGTGCTGCGCGTCAGCGGCGAAATCTATGGCGCTTTGACCAGCAAACAGAGCTTTCGCAATTATCATCTGACCCTGCAATATCGCTTTGGTGAGAAAAAATGGCCACCGCGGCTGCAAAAACTCAAAGACAGCGGCATTTTGTATCACGCCAACGGCGAGCATGGCCGCGAGTATTTCCGCTCCTGGATGTTGTCGCAGGAATTTCAAATCATGCAGGGCCATACCGGCGATTATTGGCAGCAGGCTGATTCGGCCATTGATATCCGCGCGTTTCAACCGGAGGGCGAGATGAATGCAGTGGCAGATCACACGCAGCCATTCCTGCAGGCCGGGCGTGGCAGCGGCGGCCCGGGTTTTGTCATGCGCCAACTCAATGCGGAAAAACCTGACAGCCAGTGGAATACCGTCGAGCTGATTTGTTTTGAAGGCCAGAGCCTGCATATCGTCAACGGTCAGGTGGTGATGGTGCTGAAAAACTCCCGTTATCATCGGGACGGCCGTGATGTCGAGATGTGGCAAGGCAAAATTCAGCTGCAAAGTGAAGCGGCCGAAGTGTTTTATAAGAATATCCGGCTGCAGAGGCTGGATAAACTGCCCGCGCAGTACGCCGGTTATTTCTGAGCGGCAGTCCTGCTGCGTTGTAATACAGATAATGGTTGCACAATCCTCCTGGCACGCTGAGTATAACCCTCAGTGTTGCTAGGGGCTGTTGATCTTTGGTGTTTGTTTTTGCAGCAGTTTGGCAGCTTTTTATGCAAGGCAGTGCGAGAGCGGTGTAGTTATTCTACACAAACGAGCACTAACGCCGCAGAAAGAGCTGCCAAACGC
>CAMLNG010000481.1 GCA_946481195.1 uncultured Chromatiaceae bacterium | reverse complement strand
AACAGGATGGCAGCGTACTTTGTAGTGCCCGGATATCCGGCTGATACAACGGCTTTAACAAATCCAGGCTACGATGGACTGGTATGGCTGTTACCTGCTGGTCAAATTTCTCCAGGGTAGTACTCAAACTGCCGCGTTCAAAAGCAATCAGCTCGATTTCAAACCAGGGATCGCTGTTCGCCTGACTAAAGCTGGTCTGCGCCTGTGCTGAAACGGCTGCGCCAAAACAGAGGCCAACCACACTGATTCCAACAACAAGTTGACTTAACAAAGTTCTGTTCATGGTCCACTTCACTGACTGTTGGCCTGGAAATCGGCCAGCATCGTTTTTAATAAGGCCAGCCGTTCGCTGCTGCCCGGGGTTTCAATATTAAAGCGCAGCTTCTGGCCGCCTTCGAGTTTATAAATCCGTGACTGCGTCTGAATAAGGCGGATTATATAGGCTGGCGCCACTTTGGTGCGTTCGGCAAATTCAACCAGACCGCCTTTGGCATTCATTTCAATGCGCCTGATCCCAAGATGTTGTGCCACTTGCCGCGCCTGTGTCAGCGCCACCAGATGTTTTGCTGCATCTGGTAACAGGCCAAAACGGTCAATCAGTTCCACCTGAATCTCATCCAGTTCCTGTGCATCTTTGCAACTGGCGAGGCGTTTGTAAAAGGATAACCGCAGACTGACGTCCGGGATAAACTTATCGGGTAGCAGCGCCGGAATTTTTAAATCCAGTTCGGTTTGTTGGCTCAGCATCATGTCGAGGCTCGGCTCACGGCCTTCTTTCAGTGCCTGTACGGCTTCTTCCAGCATTTCCATGTAGAGTGTAAAACCAACAGATTCAATCTGACCGCTTTGATCATCGCCCAATAGTTCCCCGGCACCGCGGATCTCTAAGTCGTGGCTGGCGAGGGCAAAACCTGCGCCTAAATCTTCCAGGCTGGAGATGGCTTCGAGGCGTTTTTGTGCATCCACCGTTAAGCGTTTTGGCGGTGGTGTCAGCAAATAGGCATAAGCCTGATGGTGCGAGCGGCCGACCCGGCCCCGCAGCTGATGCAGCTGGGCCAGGCCAAAATTGTCGGCGCGATTGATGATGATGGTGTTGGCGGTCGGCACGTCGATCCCGGTTTCAATGATGGTCGAACATAGCAACAGGTTAAAGCGCTGATGGTAAAAATCGGCCATCACCCGTTCAAGTTCCCGCTCCGGCATCTGACCGTGGGCGATGCCAATGATGGCTTCCGGCACAAGGGTTTGTAAGTCGGTGGCGGTTTTTTCGATACTGGCGACGTCATTGTGCAGGAAATACACCTGACCGCCGCGCAGAATTTCCCGAAGCACCGCTTCGCGTACCAGGCCGTTTTCATATTCGCGGACAAAGGTTTTCACCGCGAGCCGGCGCGCCGGCGGCGTGGCGATAATGGATAAATCCCGCATGCCGGATAACGACATATTTAAGGTGCGTGGGATAGGCGTGGCGGTTAAGGTCAGAATGTCGATATTGGCGCGCAGTGCCTTGATTTTCTCTTTTTGCCGCACCCCAAAACGGTGTTCTTCGTCGACGATTAAAAGCCCGAGTTCACGAAATTTAATGTCGTCCTGCAGTAATTTATGCGTGCCAATCAGGATGTCGACTTTGCCGGCTTCGGCGTCGGCCAGAATGGCTTTTTGCTCTTTGGCGCTGATAAAACGTGATAACACTTCCACCCGCACCGGCCAGTTGGCAAAACGGTCACGGAAATTCTCAAAATGTTGCTGGGCAAGCAAGGTGGTAGGCACCAGAATGGCGACCTGATGGCCATCGTCCACCGCCACAAAGGCAGCACGCATCGCCACTTCGGTTTTACCAAAACCAACATCACCGCAAACCAGCCGGTCCATAGCACGCGGCGCCTGCATGTCGCTCAGTACTGCATTAATCGCATCGAGCTGGTCGGCGGTTTCCTCAAAAGGAAAACCATCAGCAAAGCGCGAATAGGATTCGGCATTAATTTTAAAGCCATAGCCTTTTTGGCTGGCGCGCAGCGCATAGACATCCAGCAGTTCAGCGGCCACGTCCCGGACTTTTTCCGCCGCTTTACGCCGCGCTTTGTCCCAGGCGTCGTGCCCGAGTTTATGCAGCGGCGCATGTTCGGGCTCTGTGCCGGAATAACGGCTCAGCAAATGCAGCGCCGACACCGGGACATAGAGTTTGCTGCCGCCGGCGTATTCGATAGTGACAAATTCAGCGACAATGCCGGCCGCTTCCAGCACTTGTAAGCCCAGATAACGGCCAACGCCATGCTGCAAATGCACAATCGGCTGGCCAATCGATAATTCGGCCAGGCTACGGATAATGGTTTCGCTGGAAATTTGCTGGCTGTGTTTACGCCGGCGGCGCTGACTGACTTTCTGGCCAAACAGTTCGTTTTCGCTAATCAGCGCAAGCGGCGCCGGTAAACGCAGCTCAACGCCTTGTTCCAGCGCGCCCACAGTAATAGCGACATCGGCGTCGCTGGAAAGCACTGCCTGTAAGTCCGGTAGTTGGGTCAGACGGATACTGCTTTTATTCAATAACTGCAGCAGGCTTTCGCGCCGGCCTTCGGATTCCACCAGAAATACTGCGCGGCCTTGTTGTTGCTTGATAGTGGCGAGATACTGCCGCAGTGCACCCAACGGCTCGGCCAGCTGATGATTCACCGTTAAATCCGGCAGCACTGCCGCAGGGACATTACTGCTGCCGGCTTTGACCGGCAGCTCTGCCCTGGATAACCGGATGCGGCTATAGGCTTTTTGCAGGCCAAACAGTTCCTCAACACTAAAATACAACTCTTTGGGCGGAAGAATCGGCCGCAGCAGGTCAATCGACCTGTCCTGATAGCGGTTTTGCACGTCCTGCCAAAAGCGCTGGGCGCTCGCTTCTAAATCGCCAAAGGCCAGAATGCGTGTGGCATCCGGCAGGTAAGAGAACAACGAACCGGTGCTTTGTGCAAACAGTGGCAAATAA
>CAMLNG010000480.1 GCA_946481195.1 uncultured Chromatiaceae bacterium | reverse complement strand
CAAAGCTGATAAAAAGCACAAAAGGCATGGCCGCCAACAACATAAAAAAGCTGCTGAGCCAATAAATCTGCGGCATCTCTTTGTACACACCAAAAGACGCATCGTAGTTGGCAAAACCGCCGGTCGCGACGGTCGCCATCATATGAGTGATGGCATCAAAACCATTCATGCCGGCCAGATAATAGCTGATGGCCGTCACCAGACTCAGCACCAGATACACGCCACCGATAGCGGCCGACATCGAAGAACTGCGCGGCAGGATTTTTTCCGAGGTGTCTGAACTTTCGGTTTTAAATAGTTTCATGCCACCGATTTTCAGTGCCGGCAAAATGGCCAGCGCCATCACGATAATACCAATGCCACCAATCCAGTTCAGGATAGCGCGCCAGTACAAAATACCTTTGGGCATGTTATCGAGGCCAGAATACACAGTAGCCCCGGTCGTGGTAATGCCGGACACAGTTTCAAACCAGGCATTAGTAAAGCTGGAGCCGGGGATAATCAGCCAAAAAGGCAGCGCTGAAAACACACAAATGATGAGCCAACTTAACGTGGTCAGCAAAAACAACTGGCGTTGTTTCATCGCGACCGCATCCCGCCCCATCAGGGTCAGGCTATAGCCGACGATGACGCAACTGGCTGCGGTGCCTAAAAAGGTCCAGAAACTGCTTTCTTTGAAATACACTGACACTGCAGCGCCAGATAAATGCACCAGCGACAACAGCAACAACAAATATCCCAGGACTTTATAAATCAACAGACGACCACTGGCTCGCGGGCTCTGTACAGCTAAACCGGACATCGGTTCACACCTCTTCAGACTCAGGTCTTTATTGTAAAAGCTCAGCTAACGCCACTTTATAAAGAATGTATAAGGATTAGCGTTGTGGCTCCGCTGCCGGCACAGTGTCACGGCTGAGCAGCTGACGCAGTGCCGGATCCAGCGTGGGGCCGCCGGCCAGATAATCGGTCAGGATGGCCACTTGTGGCCCTGTGACATAATCTTTCGGCGGAACTTTCAGGATAGCCATCCGGCGACGAAAGTCTTCGGCGGCGACCGCAATAAACTGCACCCGTTTTGCCAGCAGCAGCCGCTCGACACTGGTTTGCTCTGATAAACGCACTTCCAGCACCTGCTCTTTGCTAAAACCACGGAACCTCAGCATTTCGCAATGCGCCGACTGCGCCGGGCAGGCAATTTTCAGTGTCGGCTGCTGCTTTAGTTGCTCAAAACTGGCGTGGCGCAGCGGTTGGTCTGCTAATGCATACAAGTGCAAATGACTGGTTTCATTTGGAAATAGCCAATGATAACGCGGCTCTCGGGATGGAGTTCGGGCGATTTTATACACCAGTGCATCGGAGCGGCGCGCCACCTCCGCTAATGCTTTCGGCCAGGACACATAATGCAGATCATATTGCAGTGCCGGAAACAGCGCCAGCTGCCGGCGTAACCTTTGTGTGGCGGCACTTTCAGTGCCATCAGGTGCCGGCATTTCCTCAGTGATCAGATAAATCTGTGCGCGTGGTAACGCCGCAGCTTGAGTTTCTGCCGCCTGCAGCGGGCATAACCAGCCACAGCAACCAAACCAGCTGAGCCAGACCACGCAAAATCCTTTCATCGGAAAGCTCCGGCAATAAACCACCAGCTTAATTCAGCACATCCAGGCCATACCCGCCAGTGCAAATAGTGTTTTTGCCGTAACTTGAGTTTTACTCAACTAAAGATTCGAAAAATTTCATTTAAATATAGATGGCCAGCCATCCAAACATCTGTATACTTAGCCATATCAGCATCTATTAGAGATTTCGATAATGCCGCTCAGTCTGCAGCAAAAAATTCAGGACCCGACGCAAGGTGTATACCTGATTGGCACTACGCCACCAAAAGCCGGCACTGCTGCGGATAAAACTGAACGCATCGCCGGTAAACTGCTGAAACGCCTAAATGAAATCGAATTCGACGGTTTAGTGGTGTATGACATTCAGGATGAAAGCAGCCGCGTCAGCAGTGAACGGCCGTTCCCGTTTCATGCCACGCTGGACCCTCGCGACTACAGCCTGCTGCTGCGCAAGCTGGCCCGTCGCGACGTCATCACCTATAAGTCGGTCGCGCAGCGCGATGCGGCGGAGTTTCGCGACTGGCTCGGCGAAACCGCGCGGGATTATCAATTGCAGAATTTAGTGTTGGTGGGCAGCCCGTCTTCCAACGGCACTATTAAACTGAGCCTGGCCGACGCCTACCGTGAACTGGCAGAACACCCGGCTGATGTATATCTGGGCGGCGTCGCCATCGCCGAACGCCACGCCAGCAAAGGCAATGAACACCAACGGCTGATTGAAAAGTCAGCCCAGGGTTGCCAGTTTTTTATTACCCAGGCGGTGTATAACGCTCAGGCCACCATCGATTTATTAACAAGCTACGCCCGCAGCTGCCGCCAGCAAGGCCTGACACCGAACCGCATTATTCTGACCTTCACGCCCTGCGGCGGCGAACAGACCTTAGATTTTATGCACTGGCTCGGCATTTCAGTGCCGCTCGCAGCCCGTTACCGTATTCTGGACGCGGAAAACCCGCTGAATGAATCGATCCGCTTATGCCGCGACAACCTGCAACAAATCCTGCAGCACTGCGCCAGCTTAGATATTCCGCTTGGCCTGAATGTCGAAAGTCTGACCAACAGACGCGAAGAGATCGACGCCTCAGTGCTGCTGTTCCGCCTGCTGAAAGCCACGATGGAGTTGCATCTGGCAGAGAAGCAAGTCGCCTGATGCTGGTTTTTGCCCTGCGGGCGGCTATTGGTTTATTTTTCGTTTTTTCCTGCGCGGGAAGACCGTCTAGCAAAGATTTCACCTGTCGGTGAGTCACTTTCTTTTATGAATGGCTTCGCCATTCCCCCTTCGGGCCAGCTAAAGCTGTTCAATCGGACGCTGTCCGATTGTGTTTCAGCAAAAGAAAGTAACCAAAGAAAAACCGACCCCGGTTCCGCTCGAAAG
>CAMLNG010000479.1 GCA_946481195.1 uncultured Chromatiaceae bacterium | reverse complement strand
CTTGCGTTTAAATCAAATAACGGCGTCGGACAATTGCCTAAGAGACGCCAGCCACCGGGTGATGCCGCCGGATACACGGCAGTTTGCCGATCTGCGATAGCAACACTGCCGGCGGCGACCTGAGGCCTGGGCGTGGCGAGCCGTGGAGTCTGCAGGCGCTCGTTGATAAAACCAAGATAAGCAAAACCCGGCGCAAAACCGATGGCATACACCTGATAAGACTGATTACTGTGCAAGCGGACAAGCTCTGCAACGCGAAGTTGATGCATAGCGGCAACTTCAACCAGATCGGGCCCGGTCTCTAAGCTGTAATAACAAGGCAATTCAATGATATTGCCTGTTGCGATCGTTGCCGGGCGAAATAACATGGCACTGGCATCGCGTAGCTGCGCCGCTATTTGTTGATGGTCCGTTTTCAGTACATCAAAAATCAGCAGCACCGAGGTATAAGAAGGTACCAGCTCAAGTAAGGCATCCCCTAACAGCAGTGGTAGCTGTAACCGCAGGTTTTGCAGCAGCTGCATCAGTTCGGGGCCAGGGCCGGCTGGGGCAAAATCAGTTAAATCCAGCAGCAGTGCCTGTTCGCTGTGGACACACAGCCGCACCGGCATGTCCTGACTCAGGCGGGTCGACAGCAACATTTACAGTACCGCCAGACTGGCATTGGTCAGGTCCGTCACCAGCATACAACCCGGACTGTGGCTAAAAGCTACATCCGGTCTGGCATGACGGATAGCGACTTGCGGGGTCACCCCACAGGCCCAGAACACCGGCAGCTCACCGGCTCGCAGCGTGACGACATCGCCATAATCTGGTTTGTAAATGTCATGGATCCCAATCAGTGCCGGGTCACCCAGATGCACAGGCGCGCCATGCACGGTCGGAAACCTGCTACAAATCTGAATGGCGCGAATAGCATCCGCAGCCAGCATCGGCCGCATACTGACCACCATCTGGCCCTGAAATGGCCCGACCGGCGTCAGCGCAATATTAGTGTTATACATCGGCACATTTTTTTGTTCGCTTTGGTGACGCAGTTCAATCCCGGCTTGTTGCAATGCATCTTCAAACGAAAACGAGCAACCAAGCAGAAAACTGACCATATCAGCACGCCAGTACGGTGATAAATCGTTGACACTTTCTACCAGCGTGCCATCGCGGAACAGGTTATAACGCGGTGCGTCGCGGCGGATATCCAGCACTTGACCACCAAGCCGTATTTCAGCTTGCCCCGGTTTTTCCGCAACAGCAATCAGTGGGCATGGTTTTGGGTTGGCGAGACAAAATTTGAGAAAATCTCCGGCCAACACTTCGGGCAATATCGCCAGATTGACTTGCACATAGCCATTAGCCAGGCCTGCTGTCGGGCCTTGCAATAGTCCTTGTCGCGCTGCCATGCGTACGGCTTGTGGTGTTGAGCTGGCGTTTAGTTGCATCGGAGTTCCTCAGTCAGTCTGCCCTGCGGTCTCTATACACTGGCATAACCATGGCGCACCGCCAATGATAAAATGCTGAAAAACAACAAATATCCCGATAGAATGGCGATGCTGTGCGCGCTTGTGCTGCACAAAGCGCCAAGTGAGAGGTGGCTGATGACCACAAACCGACACTCCCGTAACCGCAGCCTGCTGCTTTTGTTGCCGGCTTTGTTGGTATCCGCTTGCAGTGTCAAACCGCCGGTCCCGCTCAGCAGCCAAATCAATACTGAGCATCAGTCAGTAAACCGCAACGAGCGCGTGCGGCTTTTAGTGCTGCATTACACTGCGATTAACTGGGAGCGTTCACTCAGGGCACTGACTCAGCCCGGCGCGACCGCAGTCAGCGCACATTATCTGATCCCGGAAAGTTTTGACCCAACCTACCCTAAAGGCAAAGCGCTGCAGGTTTATCAGTTGGTCCCGGAAACACAACGCGCCTGGCATGCCGGCGCCAGCCAATGGGAAGACAGACAAGCATTAAATGACCAGTCGATCGGCATCGAACTGGTGAATCAGGGCTGGTGTCATCAACGCCAAAGTGTTGTTGCCGGCAGCGTTGCTACTGATCCGGAGAATACCTTGTGTCTGACACCGGATTTTGACCCGGCACAGTTGCAATTACTGGCTGCGCTAATAAAAGATATTCTGGCGCGCAATCCGGAGATCACAGCGACCCGGGTACTGGCGCACAGTGATATTGCGCCGTCGCGAAAACAAGACCCAGGCCCGCGCTTTCCATGGCAATGGCTGGCGCGCCAGGGCATAGGAGCCTGGTATGACGAGGCGGTGTTACTGAAATACTGGCAAGGTCTGCAAGCTTTGCCACAGGTCGAAATGGTGCAGCGCGCCTTGCGGCGTTACGGTTACGCAATTGCCATCACCGGGGTTTGGGACCAACCAAGCCGCGATGTGCTCCGTGCCTTTCAGCGCCATTTTGTACCAAACCGCGTCAGTGGAGAAATAGACGTAGAGACTGTGGCCGTGCTTTGGGCCTTGCTGGAAAAGTATTTTCCTGACAGTCTGACCGGAAAACAAAGTCTGGCGCTGCCGTTGCGATAAGCCGCCGGGCCCGATAAAAAATAAAAAAAGAGGTGATCTTTGGCAGAATGGATGACGCTAATCCCGGCAGTTGTGGCTATTGCTGTGGTGTTATGGCGTAAAGAAGTCATAGTGGCGCTGGTGTTGTCACTGTTTAGCGCTGAACTCTTGCTGCTGCTCAAAGGCGGCAGTTCTTTAGTCGGCGCTTCGGCACTTGGCGCCGTGAATACGCTTGAAGCACTGACTGCTGTGCTGACCGATCCGGGGAATGCCCGTTTGCTGTTGTTTGCACTGATGGTTGGCGCCCTGATGGCCTATATGCGTTATTCCGGTGGTGTCGCCGCGCTGGTCACCAGTCTGGTCAATCGTGGTGTGGCAAAAACGGCACGGCAAAGTAAATTACTGGCGTTCTGGACCGGCGTGGTCATTTTTATCGAATCGAATTTGTCGGTGTTAACCGCTGGTATTTTGTCGCGTGG
>CAMLNG010000478.1 GCA_946481195.1 uncultured Chromatiaceae bacterium | reverse complement strand
GCTGGATGTGGCGGCCCGTGACTGGAGCGATGAACTGCTCTGTGTCTGTGGCCTTAGCCGCTCGCAAATGCCAAAACTTTTTGAAGGCAATCAAATCACCGGTGTGCTAAGCGCGGATTTAGCCCAGCGCTGGGGCATGGCGCAAGTGCCGCTGGTGGCCGGCGGTGGCGACGATGCTGCCGGTGCAGTCGGTGCCGGTATTTTAGCGCCGGGCCAGGCCATGTTGTCGCTGGGTACTTCCGGGGTTTATTTCGCAGTCAGCCAAGGCTACAGCGCCAATCCGGCTTCGGCCGTACACGCCTTTTGTCATGCGCTGCCCAATAGCTGGCACCTGATGGCGGTGACCTTAAGTGCCGCCAGCTGCCTGCAGTGGTACAGCGAGCAGCTGATGAAAGTCCCGGTGGCTGAACTTCTGGCCGAGCTGGAACAAGCAGAGGTGAATATCAGCCAGGCGCCGCTGTTCCTGCCGTATTTATCCGGTGAACGCACGCCGCATAACAACCCCAATGCACAAGGGCTCTGGTTTGGTCTGACCCACGACACCAATCGCGCTGCGATGACGTATTCGGTGATAGAAGGCGTCAGTTTTGCCCTGGCGCAAGGGGCTGAAGCCCTGCACAGCGCGGCCGGCATCCCCACAGAAATTAACCTCATCGGCGGTGGTGCCCGCAGCCCTTATTGGCGGCAGTTATTGGCTGATGTACTGAATTTACCGCTGCATTTTCGTGAAGGTGGTGAAGTGGGCCCGGCTTTGGGTGCGGCCAGGCTTGCTGCGCTGGCAATAAATCCGGAAGTGTCGGCAGCGGCTTTATGCCCGCCGCCGCCACTGGTCAGTTCGCATCAGCCGGACGGTGCGCGTCATCAGCTGCTCGCCGGCCGTTTTGCCCGTTTTAAAGCCTTGTACAACGCGTTAGCACCGCATTTCCCTGCCGGTTAGCGAGCTTTTTACTGCCACAGGCGCTGCAAAAACCGCAGCACCGAAAAGCACAAGGTAGCTCTGAAAAAACATAATTGTGAGAACGCCGGGCGATAGCCAACATGACAGCATCAGCCTTAATCGAGACCAATCAGGAGAGCAGCGTGGCTCAGTATTTCGACAACTTAGACAAAATCGCCTATGAGGGCGCAGACAGCACCAACCCACTGGCGTTTAAACATTACAACGCCAATGAAAAAATCCTCGGCAAAACCATGGCCGAGCATTTACGCATGGCCGCCTGTTACTGGCACAACTTCTGCTGGAACGGTCAGGACGTGTTTGGTCAGGGCACTTTTGGCCGGCCCTGGTTAGAAGCCGGTGATGCAATGGAACGGGCGCGGCAAAAAGCCGATGTGGCCTTTGAATTCTTCAGCAAGCTGACCATTCCGTATTATTGTTTCCATGACATCGATGTCGCGCCGGAAGGCCACAGCATCCGTGAGTACATCAATAACTTTGCCGCCATGACCGACGTGCTGGAGCAAAAACAGGCAGAAACCGGCGTCAAACTGCTGTGGGGCACCGCCAACCTGTTCAGTAACCCGCGTTATGCTGCCGGTGCCGCCACCAACCCGGACCCGGAAGTGTTCAGCTACGGCGCCACTCAGGTGTTCCATGCGATGAACGCGACCCAGCGGTTAGGCGGCGAAAACTATGTGCTGTGGGGCGGCCGCGAAGGTTATGAAACGCTGCTCAACACCGACCTGCGCCAGGAGCGCGAGCAACTCGGCCGTTTTATGCAGATGGTGGTTGAGCACAAACACAAAATCGGTTTTAAAGGTCTGTTGTTAATCGAACCTAAACCACAGGAACCGACCAAACATCAATACGATTATGACTCGGCCACTGTGTACGGTTTCCTGAAGCAATTTGGCCTGGAGAAAGAATTCCGCGTCAATATCGAAGCCAACCACGCCACCCTGGCTGGCCATTCTTTCCACCATGAAGTGGCGACCGCCATTTCGCTGGGCATTTTCGGCAGCATCGACGCCAACCGCGGCGACGCGCAAAACGGCTGGGACACCGACCAGTTCCCGAACAGTGTGGAAGAACTCAGCCTGGTGATGTACGAAATCCTTAAAGCCGGCGGCTTCTCGACTGGCGGTTTTAACTTCGACGCCAAGTTACGCCGCCAAAGCGTCGACCGCTACGACCTGTTCCACGGCCACATCGGCGGCATGGACCACTTAGCCTTAGCACTGAAAAAAGCCGCCGCGCTTCTGGAAAAAGACTTCCTCGGCCAGGCCGTCGCCAAACGCTACGCCGGCTGGAGCGCGCCGCTCGGTCAGGCCATTCAGCAAGGCCAGCACTCGCTGCAGTCACTGGCTGATTTGACTGAACAGAAACAACTGAATCCACAAGCCGTCAGTGGCCGCCAGGAATTGCTGGAAAACCAGGTCAACCTGGTGCTGTACCGCTAGTTTGTAGTACCCCCGCTGGCAAGGTCACCCTGTCCCAGCCAGCGCTTCAAGTCCCAGTGTGTGTAAGTGATGTGTGTAACTGGTTAGCCCGGCTGTTTAGCCGGGCTTTTTTTATGCGAGGAAACCGGAAGAGGCGTAGGTACGGCAAGCGAAGCGTCGCCGTACATCACACGCCGTACGACTATGGATCTATGGACTCACTCTCAAAAACGAGCGCCGCAGCAAACGCCACGGACGATTACACATCAGACACGCCGTGAATACTCCCGGGTCTCGCAGACATGTAGGCTCGTCAGCCGCTATCCCTGCGGCTGACAGTCTGCTTTAGTAATCGACCGGCCGTTTTGAAAGCTCATTTGAATCGTCACTTTGTGCCAATTGCGGACGTTTGTGAAACTTCCTGTACGGCGGCGCTTCGCTTGCACGTACCTACCACCGCGCTTTGAGCGTAGGTACGGTCAGCGAAGCGCCACCGTACATAACATATATGATTGTCCGCAAATCGCCCATAGCAGTCTTCTCCAAACCCCAACAAAGCCAACAGCGGCAGCCGCGGAGTGAGCGATCAAGAGTGAGCGCGGGAGGCGCGAACGGGCGAA
>CAMLNG010000477.1 GCA_946481195.1 uncultured Chromatiaceae bacterium | reverse complement strand
TTTAAACCCAGCACGCCGATTTTAGCGCCAGGGAAAAACGATAATGAAATGTCTTTTAAAATCGTACGCTTAGGTGGAACTACCTTCGACATCCGATACATTGAATAAATGTATTGAGCCATGAGTCTTGCTGCTCCTTGAGAAAGATTGGCCCAAATTGTACGTTATTTTTCGGACTGGCGGGAACCTGCCACCATGACAAATTGAGCCGGAAGCAAAAATTTCCGATGCCAAGTGGCAAAGCTTCTGGGATAATCTTTTTAGCACTGCCGGACATTCCCGCTCCGGTGACCCAACACAGGACTTCTATCATGGCTGAATATGCACACGATCCGGTATTTCAGGGCTTTATCGCCGAAGCGCGCTCAGAAGCACAAGTTTGGGTGCTGACACATGGCGAAGATTTGCTGGTGGTGGAATCGGTTGAATTTGAAGATACCGACGTCATGCCATTCTGGTCGAACGAAGCCGCTGCGCTGGCGCACTGCAGCGAAGAATGGGCCGAGTACAAACCAGAAGCCATTCCGCTGGATATTTTCTGCGAAGGCTGGTTAAAAGAAATGTACGACGATGGTGTGTTGATCGGCACTAACTGGGACAGCGAATTAAACGGCCCGGAAGTCGAGCCACGCGAAATTCTCGAAGCACTGTCGCAGCTGCAATAAGTCGTTTCTGTTTAATAAAAACCCGGTTTTACCGGGTTTTTGTTTAATGGGCAGGCCTGTAGCTGACTTTGCTCTGCCGTTCTATGCTTTGCCTGTTACTGCTTGATGCCGGCAAAAAAATCTTCCACCGCCTGAGGCAGTGCCGCAGGCAGTACCTGCAGGTCGCGGCTGAACTGCTGCAGTAATAGCTGAAATACAGCAAGCCTGGCCTGATGTTTATCATTGGCATCGATACAATGCCAGGGCGCTCGCGGAGTCGAAGTGCGGCTGAACATGTCATCGCGCGCTATCAGATAATCATCCCAACGCGCCCGGTTACGGATATCTTCAGTGGTTAACTTCCATTGTTTGGCCGGGTCCAGATAACGTTCAGTGAAACGCTGCAGCTGGGTGTCGGCACTGATATCCAGCCAGATTTTTACCAGCACAAAACCTTCTTGCTGCAACATCTGTTCAAAAGCATTGATTTGGTCATAAGCACGTTGCCAGACGCTGTCATCCACCAGCTGCTCGACCCGTTCTACCAGCACCCGGCCATACCAGGAGCGGTCAAACACAGCCCAGTGGCCTTGTTGCGGCAGCCGTTGCCAGAAACGCTGCAGCCAGTGTTGACTGCGTTCGGCGTCATTGGGCGCATTGGTCGGCCAGACATGCAACCAGCGTGGGTCCAGACACCAACCGAGCCTGCGGATAATACCGCCTTTGCCGGCCGCATCCGGCCCTTCCAGAACGATGACAGCGCCGCGCTGTTGCCGCCCCATCGCCTGTTGCAGCAAGACCAGCTGATGTTGTAACTGGCGTAATGCTTCGGTGTGTTGATCTGCCATTGTCGAATTCCATTGGGGACTATCTGCCAACATATTGCGTCAGTTCAGCAGTCTTTGCATGCTCTTTACATTGGTATTGTTGCAAATAAGAATGAATCTCAGTAACATTCAGGCCAGTTTTAACCGGAGGTCGCCTTTGTCCCGTTTCCTGCGTTGGTTACACATTTATGTGTCGATGGCCGTATTGGTGGTATTTGTGTTTTTTGCCCTGACCGGCATCACATTAAACCATCCTGACTGGCAGCTCGATGCCGGCAAACAAAGTGACAGCCTGCAGCTGCAACTGCCGCCACAGTTAGCCGCGCTGGAGTTTAGCGAAGATCAGCTGCAACAGGCGGCGCAGGCGCAGCAAATCGCCGACTGGCTGCGGACCGAGCATCAGGTGCAGGGGGCTGTGTTTGCCTTTGTCTATGATGCCGAAGAACAACTGCTGGAACTGGATTTTAAGCAGCCGGCCGGTTTTGCCAATGCGCAAGTTGCTCTCGAAAGTGGCACTGTGGAGTTGTCGCGCGAATTCGGCGGTTATCTGGCACTGCTCAATGACCTGCACAAAGGCCGTTACGCCGGTACGGCGTGGAAATGGCTGATTGATGTGGTGGCGGTGGCTTGTCTGCTGTTTGCCTTCAGTGGTTTTTATTTGTTATGGCGCCAGCCCGGCCGGCGTTGGTGGGGTGTGCAGTGTGCGCTGACCGGCGTGGGCGTGATGTTGTTGGTCTATCTGGCGGCGCTGCACTGACAGGTCTCGATTTGGCTAAGCGGATGAACGAGCGGGTGAAAAGGAGTAGGGGAGTTGAATAAATCAAGTATGGCGGCGCTGCTGTTGGTTGCAGGCCTGAGTGGGTCTGCCCTGGCCAGTGATCTGGAGATTGCATTACAGCTGCCAAAAATCAGTGAAGGCCAGTATCACCGGCCTTATGTCGCGGTCTGGGTCGAAGACAGTAGTGAAAAGTCGGTGCGTTTAATTGAGATCTGGCGGGAAAAACCAGATTGGATCAAAGATTTACGCCGCTTTTGGCGCAAAACCGGCCGTGCTGACCAGCCGTTGGTGGACGCCCGTACCGGCGCGACCAAAGGCCCGGGTGCTTATCAGCTGCGCTGGGATGGCAAAGACGATAAAGGCGCACTGGTGCCGAACGGTGCATACCAACTGGTGATTGAAGCTGCGCGCGAACATGGCGGCCGGCAGCTGGTGAAACAGAAATTCAACTGGGATGGCAGTGCCATCAGCTTAAAAGTCGCGGCCGGTAACGAAATCGGTGAGGTTCAACTCAGCCGCAAAGCGCGATAACAGCATATTTTTAGCAAGGAAATACCAATGAAAACAGTTCATTTATTCACTCTGAGCGCGTTGTTTGCCGCTTCCAGCGCGCTGGCCCACACCATGAACGTCGTGCCAAGCCATTATGTGCAGTCAAAAACCGGTGGTTTTGTCACTGTTGATTTGTTCGCCAGCAATATGACGTTCCAGGCGGATAAAGGCGTTGGCGTCGATGGTTTTAAAGTGGTGTTG
>CAMLNG010000476.1 GCA_946481195.1 uncultured Chromatiaceae bacterium | reverse complement strand
CAGCCAGTTTTGCCTTGCCGCCAGGCTTTAGCCAGATTGTGCTGACCGATCAGATGAATAACCTGCAACCGGGTAAAGCGGTGGGCCAGCAGATTGCATATCCACAAATTAAACGGCTCTATTTATTTACCGAATTAAAAGACTACGCCGGCCAAATCCTGCGTCATCGCTGGTATTTCCGCGAGACGTTACATACCGAAGCCGTGCTGACTATTGAAGACTCGCCGTGGCGCACCTACAGCGAAAACTGGCTGCTGGACGATCAACGCGGCCCCTGGCGGGTGGAGATTGTTGATCAGACGCAAAAAGTGATCTTTCAGTACAGTTTCACTTATCAATAACGGCTATAATAGCGCCACTTTTTTGCCGTGCGGCCAGTGCACACCGGCCGGCGGTTCCAGCTCTGATATTCACAGGTTTTCTGATGACTCAACGCGTACGTATCGCTACACGCAAAAGTGCTCTGGCGCTGTGGCAAGCTGAATATGTCAAAGCCCGGTTGGAATTTTTCCATCCCGGCATCGTGGTAGAACTGGTACCCATGTCGACGCAGGGCGACAAAATCCTCGATACTCCGCTGGCCAAAATTGGTGGCAAAGGTTTGTTTGTTAAAGAACTCGAAACCGCCATGCTGGAAGACCGCGCCGATATCGCCGTACACAGCATGAAAGATGTACCGGTGGAATTTCCTGAAGGCCTGATGTTATCGACCATTTGCGAACGCGAAGATCCGCGGGATGCTTTTGTTTCTAATCAATATTCCAGCCTGGACCAGCTGCCGCAGGGTGCTGTGGTCGGTACTTCCAGTCTGCGCCGGCAATGCCAAATTAAGGCGTTGCGGCCAGATCTGCAGATCCGCGATTTACGCGGGAATGTGAACACCCGGCTGGCGAAGCTTGATGCCGGTGAGTATGACGCCATCATTCTGGCCTCGGCTGGCCTGATCCGCTTAGGTTTTCAAACGCGGATCGCTACTTATCTGCCAGTCAGTCAGAGTCTGCCGGCCAACGGTCAGGGCGCGGTCGGTATTGAATGCCGCAGCGATGATGCCGCAGTGCGGGCATTGCTCGCTCCACTGGAACACACCGCGACCCGTCAGGCAGTATTGGCGGAACGGGCGATGAACCGCGCGCTGCAAGGCGGTTGTCAGGTGCCGATTGGTGCTTTTGCTGAAATCGACGGCGACCAGCTGCATTTGCGTGGGTTGGTTGGCCAGCTGGACGGTCAGCAGATTTTACAGGCTGAAGTGCGTGGTGCAGCCAGCGAGGGCGAAGCTTTAGGTCAGCAGCTGGCTGAGAAATTACTGGCGCAGGGCGCCGGCGCCATTCTGGCAGCTGTGTACGGCGAAGTGCGCTGATTATGCTGCAGCTGCCACCGGACCCATTCAGTGTATTAATCACCCGGCCTGCCGGTCGGGCGGACAGCCTGCTGGATGGGCTGGAGCAGCTGAGTATTCCGCACGCTTATCAGCCACTGATCACCACGCAGCAGGTGACAGTGAAACCACGTGAGCAGCAGCTGCTGCGCGATGCCGAACTGGTGATTTTTGTCAGTATCGCCGCGGTCACTTGCCTCGAAACTCAATGCGATCTGACTCAACTGCAGGCCCCGCTGTTTGCGGTGGGCCGCACCACAGCGGCAGCACTGCAACGCGCCACGGCCCGCGCCGTGACAGCGCCGGATGACCAACGCAGTGAAGGTTTGCTGGCGCTGCCAGAACTGCAGGACGTGGCTGGCAAACATATTGTGATTGTGCGCGGCAATGCCGGGCGCGAGCTGATTAAACAAGGCCTGCTGGCACGTGGCGCTAAAGTCAGTTACGTGCAGAGCTATAAAAGAGTGCCGTTACCGCTGGATGGTCAGCGCTTGTCTGACCAGTGGCGTCAGCAACAAATACAATGTATCGTAGTGACCAGTAACGAAATTTTATCCCTGCTGTTTCAATCGCTGCCGGACAGCGCCCACGCCTGGTTGCGCCAGCGTTTTTGGGTGTTAATAAGTCCGCGGATGCAGGAAACCGCGATCAGTTTTGGTATCGCGCCCGCGCAGATTATGTTGGCCGACAGTGCGCACGATCAGGCGTTACTGGATGCCATTTGTCAGTTAAGAAGGAAATTCCATGAGCGAACAGAGTCCGGTGCTGGCCACTGACAGCACGCCTGCGGCAGTAAAACCCGTAGCGACGGGCGGGGGCAAACTGGCCCTGACGCTGGGTAGTCTGGCCTTATTAATTGCGCTGGGTGCGGCAGCGGCAGCCGGTTGGGCGCTATACAGCCTGCAACCACAGCTGAATTCGATGTCAGAACAACAACAGAGCCTGACCAATCAGCAACAAAGCCAAATCAGCTTTTTCCAGAGCAAACTGGATGAAATGCAGCAGAATCTGCAGCAGCAGCTGACTGTCGTGTCGGCTGACGTCAATGGCAAAGTCGAACAGCAGGCGCTGGCTGCCCAGACCGAACTGCAAAAGCTGCAGCAGCAACTGGACCGTCAATCCGGCAATATCAAAGGCTGGCAGTTACTGGAAATCGATTATTTCCTGCGCCTCGCCGAACAAAAATTGTTCCTCGAGCAAAATATCTCCGGCGTGCAACAAGTGCTGGAGCTGGCGGAGCAACGTCTCAAACAGGCCAATGATCCTAGTCTGACGCCAGTGCGCGAAGCTATTGATCAGGACAAACGCATGCTGGGCGAGCTGAATGCGCCTGACCTGAACCAGCTGCACCTGACTTTATCCAGCCTGCGCCAGCAAAGCCTGGTGTTACCGCTGCGTCAGTCAGAGCGGCCGATGGATAACGGTACAGAAGAAGAGATCAGTGAAGACAGCGCCGACTGGCAAGCCAATCTGGCGTTGTACTGGCGTAACTTCTGGCGCGGCTTAGTGCAGGTGCGGGCCAGCTTGCCGGAAGATGGTGTCAGCCTAACCGCTGAGCAACAAATTTCTGTGCGTAATACCCTGACACAACAACTGCTGTTGGCTGAACTGGCGGCGATGCAGCATAACCAGGCGGTATATGCCGCGGCCATTCAGCAAAGTGCGGACAGTCTGCAACGTTATTTCGCGGCGAC
>CAMLNG010000475.1 GCA_946481195.1 uncultured Chromatiaceae bacterium | reverse complement strand
AGTGTTTGGCGTCTGGTTGCTGATGATAGTAGCTACGTTATTGGTGTTGCTGTTGCCTTATCTCTGGTGGAAAAAACGTAAATTGATGCGCCAGATGCAGGCGCATATGCAGCAATTTACGCAGCAGCAGGCAAATGCAGAACCTGCTGATATTAATCCTGCAGCTAAACCGCAGGCGGGGACGCAGCAGCAGGGGCCAACCTCAGGATTAGTGATTGAAGGTGAAGTACTGCAAAAGCGACAGGAAGAATAATAAAAGCCCGCTGAAATGCCGAAATCGGTCTTAATCGACCGGCAGGCCGGTGATATACTCGGGCTCCCTTTGCCTTCAGTTTTCAGTGTTATGATCCCGAAGTTAAGTCCTGAGCAGATGTTGGCCCCGGTTGTTGCAGAATTTTGTCATGCACTGCAACAAGCTGGTTTTGCTGGTGAAATTGAGACCAGTTACGCTTCCCGTTTAGCAGTAGCCACTGACAATAGTGTCTACCAGGCACTGCCCCAGGCCGTGTTGCTGCCGCGCCAACAACAGGATGTGGAGTTACTGACCCGACTTGCGACTGAGCCGCGTTTTTCCGCTCTGAAGTTTGCCCCGCGCGGCGGTGGGACCGGCACTAATGGTCAGGCACTGACCGAGCATCTGGTCGTCGATTTATCCCGCCATATGCGCACCATTCTGCATTTTGATCCGGTAAAACGTCAGGTTCGGGTGCAGGCTGGTGTCATCAAAGACCAACTCAATGCTTTTTTGGCTCCGCATGGATTTTTCTTTGCGCCGGATCTCTCGACATCAAACCGCGCCACTATCGGTGGCATGATCAACACAGACGCCTCGGGTCAGGGCTCATTGGTCTACGGCAAAACCAGCGACCATGTGCTGGCGCTGACCACAGTGCTGGCGGATGGGACAGTGCTTGACACAGCGCCGATGCCGGTTGCAGCCGCAGCCGACAAAGCGCAGCTGGACACGCCGGAAGGGCGAATTTACCGTCAGGTACTACAAACCTGTCGCGATTTTCGCACTGAGATCCTGGCTAAATTTCCACGGCTGAACCGGTTTTTAACCGGATACGATCTGGAACATGTCTTTAACGCGGATTTGACGGCATTTGACCTTGGTCGTGTCATCACCGGCTCTGAAGGCTCACTTGGTTTTGTTACCGAGGCGCTTCTAAATGTCACACCAATTGCCCGGCATAAGTGTCTGGTGAATGTGAAATACGATAGTTTCGAGAGCGCGCTGCGAAATGCGCCTTTCCTGGTCGCTGCCAATGCAACTTCAGTGGAGACAGTGGACAGTAAGGTGCTCGATTTAGCCCGGCAGGACATTATCTGGCATCAGGTCAAAGCCTACATCGAAGATGTGCCGGACAAAACCATGCTTGGCCTCAATATGGTTGAGTTTAATGATGAAGACGACGCCGGCATGGCGCAGAAAGTTGCAGAGCTTGAAGCGCGGCTGCAGGAAGCTGTTGCTAGCGGGCAAAGCGGAATCATCGGTTATCAGCTGACGTACGACCCGAAAGCCATTTTGCAGATATATGCGATGCGTAAAAAAGCCGTGGGGCTTTTAGGCAATGCCAAAGGCGCACAAAAGCCGCTGCCTTTTACCGAAGATACCGCCGTCCCGCCAGAGAATCTGGCTGACTTTATTATGGAATTTCGCGCATTGCTCGACAGCCACGGCCTGAGTTATGGCATGTTCGGTCACGTGGACGCCGGTGTACTGCACGTGCGTCCTGCGCTGGATTTATGTGACCCGGCACAGGAGAAACTGCTGCGGACTATCTCCGATCAGGTTGTTGCGCTGACCGCTAAATACGGTGGCCTGATGTGGGGCGAGCATGGCAAAGGCTATCGTAGCGAATATGGCCCGGCGTTTTTTGGTGAAACCCTCTTTGCGGAACTGCGCAAAATCAAAGGCGTATTTGACCCGCTGAACCGGATGAACCCAGGCAAAATCTGTACGCCATGGCAAAGCCAGGACCAACTCGTCAGTGTTGATGGGCAAAAGCGGGCTTATTTTGACCGGCAAATTCCCACCACGGTCCGGCAAAGTTTTGAAGCCGCGACCAGTTGTAATGGCAACGGCCTGTGTTTTAACTATGAAGAAAACTCGCCAATGTGTCCGTCCAGTAAGGTCAGCAAAGACCGCCGCCATAGTCCGAAAGGCCGGGCCGGACTGATGCGCGAATGGCTGCGGCTGATGCAAAACCAGGGCGTCGACGTGCTGGCGCAGGAACAACAGTTGTTGCAGGCCAGCAGCGGTCCTGCAGCATTGGTGCAAAAAGTACAAAACACAGTGGGTAAATGGCGCGGCGAGGCGGATTTTTCACACGAAGTGATGGAGGCGATGGAAGGCTGTCTGGCTTGTAAAGCCTGTGCCGGTCAGTGTCCGATTAAAGTCGATGTCCCTTCGTTCCGTGCCCGTTTTATTCAGCTGTACCACAGCCGCTATTTGCGCCCGCTGAAAGATTATGTTGTCGGCAATATCGAGCGCTCAGCACCGTTATTAGCAAAAGCGCCGGCGCTGGTCAACGGCGTGGTCAGACTGGCGCCGGTGGCCTGGCTGCTGAAAAAGGTCGTGGGCTATGTCGATACACCGTTGCTGTCAACGCCTGTGCTTAGTGAACGGGTTCAGCACTATCGGCCTTTTGATTTAGCTGCTTTGCAGGCGTTACCAGCTGCAGATAAAGCAAAATTAGTGTTGTTGGTGCAGGACCCATTTACCAGTTTCTACGAGGCTGATTTAGTTGCCGATGCGATGGCGCTGCTGCGTAAACTTGGTTTTGATCCTGTGTTACTGCCATTTTTGCCCAACGGCAAACCTCAGCACGTCAAAGGCTTTTTACGGGAGTTTGCCGCGACTGCGAAGAACGCCAGCGATTTCCTGCAGCAGGTCAGCCAATTAGGCGCACCACTGCTGGGGCTTGATGCATCTTTGGTGCTGGTGTACCGCGATGAATATGTCAAAGCACTAGGTACAGCGCGGGGGAATTACCAGGTCAGTCTGTTACATGAATGGCTGGTCAACCAGTCATTACCAACCTTACAAAGTTCCGGCGTGTTTAAGCTGTTGGCTCACTGCACAGAAAAA
>CAMLNG010000474.1 GCA_946481195.1 uncultured Chromatiaceae bacterium | reverse complement strand
CAGTCTGCGCCGCCAAATCGCTGATATTGACAATATTGCGGTCAATTTCCCGCGCGACTTTGGCCTGTTCTTCGGCGGCACTGGCAATAACCAGATTATTGTCGCTGATACTGCCAATCTGACTGTTAATCGTTTCCAGCGCTTTGCCGGCAGCTTCGGCAACCGATAAGGCCTGGCTGGCTTTTTCGCCGCTTTGTTGCATCGCCTGTACTGCGGTGCCGGTGCCTTCGCGGATTTTTTTGATCATCTCTTCGATTTCACGGGTCGACAACTGCGTGCGCGCCGCCAAGGCCCGTACTTCGTCAGCAACCACGGCAAAACCGCGCCCGGCATCCCCGGCCCGCGCTGCTTCAATCGCCGCGTTCAGCGCCAGCAGGTTGGTTTGCTCCGCAATAGCACGGATCACATCTAGAACTTTACCGATATCCTGCGCCTGCAGCGCCAGTTCCTGTACCACTTTGGCGCTTTGCGCCACGTCTTCATTCATATGGATGATGGCATTGACGGTCTGCTGGACCTGCGATTTGCCCAGTTCAGTATTGCGGGCTGATTCAGTGGAGCTTTCTGAAGCCCGTAACGCAGTTTCCGCCACTTCATCCACTGCCGAGCTCATTTCGGTGATAGCAGTCGCTGCTTGCTGAATTTCGTCGTTTTGCTGTTGCAGGCCACGGGAATTATCTTCGGTGACCGAGTTTAGTTCCTCTGCTGCCGACGCCAGCTGATTGGAGGAATTGGCAATATGTGCCAGGGTGTCACGCAGATTTTTCTGCATCCGGGCTAAGGCTTGCATCAGTTGCGCCGGCTCGTCGGTGCCGGAACTGTCGATTTGCGAGGTCAGGTCATTGTCGGCGATGCGGCCCGCCAGCTGTACGGCACTTTGTAATGGCGTGGTGATGCTGCGGGTGACGAACACAGCGATAACGATTGCGGCCAATAAAGCCCCTGCAATGACCAACCAGGTGGTGAGCCGGCTGTTGTCGTATGATGTTTCAGAATTTGTCGCTTGTTGCTTGGCATAATCCTGATTTAACTTTGCCAGCTTTAACAAAGACTGCGTCATCTGATCGGCAAAGATCACCATTTCCTTGCCCTGCACTTCTCTGGCCTCGGCCATTTTGCCGCTTTCGACCAGCGCAATCACCCGATCCTGGTTGGTGACGTAACTGTCCATCGCTTGGTCAAAGCGTTGAAATTCTTCCCGCTCCCCCGGCACCGACACTAATTTCTCGTATTTGCTGTGCATCGTGTTCGCATCGGCACGGGCATCCATAATTTTCTGTTTAGAATCGGCCAGATCTGCCGCATTTTCGGTCAGTAACAGCCGCAAAGAGTAAATACGCAGCCGGCTGGCAGCGAGATTCAGGCCCGCCAGAGTTTCCAGACTTGGAATGGTGTTTTGTTCAATCTCAGTGGTAACACTGCGGATTTCTGCCATAGTCCGCAGCGCTGTCAGCCCTAATAGCGTCACCATTAGGCCTAACAGTAAAAAGCCCGTCAGCAGGCGGTTACGGATATTCAGTTGTCTGATGCTCATAAAAGCCCTCTGTTTCAAGAAACGCTGATTATTCAATGCACTGTTGCTGCAATACAGCAAAGCAGTATGGGCACAGCTTGTCGAGTTTAATTCTGGTTTTCCCTAATTCAGGGGCGTTCAACTTTACCCCCTGCACTCTGTTTGTACCGCACCATTGCGTCCATTCGCTTTCGCCTGATAAAGCGCTGCATCGGCCAGTGCCAGCCATTGCGCAGCAGAATGGCCGCGCTGTGGGAGTGCGCAAATCCAGCCGATACTGACGGTGTATTGACTGTGTTGCTCCCCAAGTTGTACCGATTTCAACTCTACATCACGGATAAACTGCTGCAATAGTTGTTGCATCGCTGCCGCTTCGACGCCAACACTGACCAGCACAAACTCTTCCCCACCAAACCGCACCAGCACGTCGGACGGCCGCTGGAAATGTTGTTGCAGCGAGCCGGCAAACTGGCGCAGACACTCATCGCCAAACAAATGCCCGTGCACATCGTTCAGTTGTTTAAAGTGGTCCAGATCCATCAGGGCAAGCGTCAGCGGAATTTGTTCGCGTTGGCACAACGACAGGCAGGCCGGCAGTTTTTCATCGAGAAATTTGCGGTTATATAAGCCTGTCAGACTATCGCGCTGGCTTTGCTGCGCCAGTCGCACGTTCGCTTGCAGTAACTGCCGGTTTAGCCGCCGTACTTTCAGATAAGCCCAGGCCAGCACTGCCAACACAAAACAGGCGCTCAGACTGATCAGGATCACCAGCCGATAATCCGGTTCTGTATCCATTCGTACTGACAGCCATTGATTATCGATTTGCTGCTGCAGCACCGGGTCTATTTGTTCGATGAGTAACTGGCTGATTTCATTTAACAAAGGTTCATCATTACGACTGGCAATGCTGAGCTCACTATCACCGGGCAGGCGGCCGGCTATCTTCAGGTTGGTCATTTTATATTGTTGTAATAAATAACCCAGACTGCCCATATTGCCAAACATGCCAGCCAGCTGGCCGCTTTGCACCATCAGCAATCCTTCTTCGTAGCTCTGTACTTCAACAAATTTCAGCATCGGGTGTAGCTGGCGGTACAGCTCGGCAAAACCAAAACCACGGCGGATCCCATAGGCTGCATCGCCTAATTCCGCCACACTTTTGACTCTGGGATGATCGGTTCTGGTGACAACAACACTGGGGATCACCAGATAAGGCCTGGTAAAATTTAAGTATTTTTTCCGGCTTGGGGTTTCCATCGCCAGCAATAACAGGTCACAGCGTCGCTGTTCGGCCGCAGCAACAGAATCCGGCCAACTGGTCGTTGGCAGCAGCTCCAGTGGCACCGGTAACTGGCTTTGGAAAAAACGCGCATAGTCGGCCGACATGCCGCTGTGGCGGCCATCTGGCCCGATACTTTCAAAAGGCGGCCAGCTGGGGTCTATGCAATAGCGTAATTTTTGTTTGCCCTGCAAATAGTCATGTTGCGCAGCGGTCAATACCAGCGGTTGTGAATGCACAGTCCAGATACCGAAAAACAACACCCAGAACCAGCGCCGCATAACAGACCCCGCAACCAATTTACTGAC
>CAMLNG010000473.1 GCA_946481195.1 uncultured Chromatiaceae bacterium | reverse complement strand
AAATCAAACGAAGAAGCCTTAACGGTGATTTCTAAAGCTGTAGCTGCTGCCGGCTATGAGCTTAACAAAGACATCACGCTGGCGCTGGATTGTGCCGCTTCTGAGTTCTACGTTGATGGCAAATATAAACTGTCTGGCGAAGGTAAAGAATTCACGTCTTATGAATTCAACGACTTCCTGGCTGGCCTGGCGACTAAATTTCCAATCGTCTCGATTGAAGATGGTCTGGACGAATCAGATTGGGACGGCTGGAAAGATCTGACCAACAAAATTGGCAACAAAGTGCAGCTGGTTGGTGATGACCTGTTTGTCACCAACACCAAGATCCTGACCCGTGGTATTGAGCAGGGTATCGGTAACTCAATCCTGATCAAGTTTAACCAAATCGGTTCTCTGACTGAAACTTTAGCGGCGATCAAAATGGCGAAGGACGCCGGTTTCACGGCAGTGATTTCGCACCGCTCAGGTGAAACTGAAGATGCCTTTATCGCTGATTTAGCGGTGGGTACTGCCGCCGGTCAAATCAAAACCGGTTCTTTGTGCCGTTCTGACCGTGTATCGAAGTACAACCAGTTACTGCGCATTGAGCAGGAATTGGGTACTAAAGCACCGTACCGTGGTCGCAGCGAAATCAAAGGTCAATAATCTTTTGATCTGACAGCAGAGCCGGCAATTGCCGGCTCTTTGCTTGCTGCGCCTGAGTTTCAGGCTAGCGCGGATCCGATTCAGCGCTGGTCAAATAGCAGAGGGTTGGTTAACATTCAGGCATGACGATGCAAAATCAGCTTTGGTTTAATCCGGAGCAATCCCTGACCTATGCTGAGCTGTGCAATACCTTGTACGAGCGCGAATTGGCACGTCTGGCGTCATCCCCACCGGAACAATTGCCATTTTTACCGCGTCGATTAAAGAGCCTGCCGTTTTATGTGCGTGAAGCTGCGACATTCATCCTGCAATATCCGTCGCCGCTGACACTCGACAGCCAGAATGCCTGTTGGTTACATAGCCAAAGTAAACAATGCCCTGTTCCGCATGTTGATGAATCTGAAAGTATTTTCAGCTACTACAGCAAATCAGCCAAATTAGGCCTGCTGGTACCGGTCTATGTGCAGCCACAAGGCGCACAGCAACAAGGGCTGCAGCAGATCCTGTTAGATTCGATTGACGAAATCGACCGCGAAGGACAGCGCCTGCATTGTAACGAGCACGGCTGGTTTGCCCTGGCGGGTTGGCCGCAAGAACCTGATAACCAAAACAAATTATTATTAAAACCCAGCAAAGCCGTGTTTACAGCTGTCTGCTGCGGCCATCAGTGGCGCAATGGTGAGCGTAAAACGCCGCGTTTGCTGAGTCTGCGTGAAATGTTGCTGGCCAGTCGCCTGAACTGGCAAAATTTCGCCAAACCTCATGCCTCAAGGGCGAATGACTTACGTCCAGCCCGCGTAAAATAAGCTACAGGGCTTTTCAGCTCGATAGACAGCCTGCATAATACCTGCAGATTGCATTTTTGGATTTGTTATGCGGCTGTTAATTATCATCCTGTTTGCGCTGGTCTGCGCGCTGCAATATCGCCTGTGGTTTGGTCCACACAGCGTGAAAGAATATTTTAAGCATCAGGAAGAGCTGAAAGTGCATGTGGCCAGCAATCAGGAGCTGGAAAAACGCAATAAAATGCTGATGGCTGATGTCGAAGATTTACAAAGTGGCCTGGATTCTATCGAAGAGCGCTCGCGCAATGAATTAGGCCTGATTAAACAAGACGAAGTGTTTTTCCGCCTGGTGGCCAAACAGGGCACCAAATGACCATTGCGATGTTGATCCCGGCGGCCGGTGTCGGCAGCCGTATGCAGGCTGACCGGCCTAAACAATATTTAACTCTGGCAAATCATACCGTGCTGGAACATACCGCCGCCAAATTACTGGCATTGCCAGAAGCCAGCCGGTTGTTCTTAGCTTTATCCCCGCAAGACCCTTATTTCCCGGCTTTGCCTTTAGCAAACGACCCACGAGTGTGTCGCGTCGACGGTGGCGCCGAGCGCGCCGATTCGGTGCTGGCCGGCCTGTTGGCGATAGATGCAGAGTTGTTTCCATGGACTCTAGTACATGACGCGGCACGCCCGTTGGTGCAGCTTTTTGATATCCGGAAACTGATCGAAACATGTCTGCACAGTGGTACCGGCGGTATTCTGGCAAGTCCGGTGCGCGATACGATGAAACGCGGCTTCGCGCAAACGCAGGGGCCTAGTCTGGTCGCTGAGACGGTTGAACGGCGTCAGCTCTGGCATGCGCTGACCCCGCAGCTGTTTCCAACTGTTTTACTGCGCGACGCGCTGCAACGTGCTTTAGCGGCCGGTGTGGCTGTTACCGACGAGGCCTCAGCGATGGAATGGGCTGGCCATCCGGTGCAGCTAATCCCCGGTCGCGCCGACAATTTGAAAATTACCCAGCCAGAAGACTTAGCTCTGGCACGCTTTTATCTGGAGCAGGCATGATCCCTTTTCGTATTGGCCACGGTTTTGATGTGCACGCTTTTGGCGGTGAAGGCCCGGTGACGCTGGGTGGCGTCAAAATCGACTATCCGCAAGGCTTATTGGCGCACTCTGATGGCGACGTGGTGCTGCATGCCGTGTCGGATGCTTTATTAGGTGCGGTGGCGCTTGGTGATATTGGCCATCATTTTCCTGACACCGACGCCGCTTTTAAAGGCATCGACAGCCGGATTTTATTGCGCAAAGTTTTTGCTGACGTCAAAGCTTTGGGTTATGCCATTGGTAATCTGGATGTGACTATTATGGCGCAGGCACCGAAAATGGCGCCGCATATCGAGGCGATGCGCCAGGTGCTGGCCGCTGATCTGGAAACGCAAATCAACCAGATCAATGTCAAAGCCACCACCACGGAAAAATTGGGTTTTGTCGGCCGCAAAGAGGGCATCGCGGTCGAAGCGGTGGTACTGCTGGTGAAAACCGCATGAGTGCGCCTGCAGAGAACATCCAGTTTCCGCCACTGGCTTATCTGTACGGCGAACCGAATTGCCGCGCCTTGCTTCGAAGCGAGCCGGAAGATTTTATTGTCGATGAAGAACTCAGTTTTACCCCAACCGGCGCGGG
>CAMLNG010000472.1 GCA_946481195.1 uncultured Chromatiaceae bacterium | reverse complement strand
GCCCGCGGTATTACGCTGGTCGCAACGTCCAATATCGAACCGGATGGTCTGTATCGCAACGGTCTGCAACGGGCCCGGTTTTTGCCTGCAATAGCACTGATTAAACAACATACCGAAGTGGTGAACGTCGACAGCGGTATTGATTACCGCCTGCGGACTTTGCAGCAAGCTGAAATCTATCACGCCCCGCTCGACGACAAAGCAGAGCAGAACCTGCAGCAATATTTTCTGGCGTTGTCGGTGGAGCCGCGTCAGAGCGCCGGACATATCACAATTGCTGGCCGCAAGTTGCAATACCGGGCTGAAGCCGATGGTATTATTTGGTTTGATTTCAGTGAATTATGCGAGACCATGCGCAGTCAGTATGACTACATGGAACTGTCTAAAATCTATCATACACTGCTGCTCAGCGGTGCCCGGCAGATGGGGCAGGGCAATGATGATGTGGCGCGGCGTTTTATCGCTTTGGTGGACGAATTTTACGAGCGCAAAGTGAAGCTGATTATCTCGGCGGAAGTACCGATGGAACAGCTTTATACGCAGGGCATTCTGTCATTTGAGTTCAGACGTTGCCTGAGCCGGTTACAGGAAATGCAGTCGCAGGATTATCTGGCACTGGCGCATCTGCCGTAGATCGCTGATTTGATCGAAAAATTCTGCAATAAAATGCTGTTTTTTGTGCAGCCTTCCTTTATAATCCGCCGCCGGCCCACGTTACAGCCTGATACTGCCGTAGCCTGGCAGTTTGCAGTACTCGAAGGGGTACGATAAACGACACAGCCTGAAGGGGTTGTGTAAGGTGTAACAAATTTATTTTTGGGTAGTTTTTAATGAAAACTTTTACTGCTAAACCAGAAAGCGTACAACGCGACTGGTTCGTTGTTGATGCCGCAGGTAAAACCCTGGGTCGTCTTTCAACTGAAATCGCTAGCCGTCTGCGCGGCAAGCACAAGCCAGAATACACGCCACACGTTGACACCGGCGACTACATCATCGTAGTTAACGCTGACAAAGTGACTGTCACTGGCAACAAAGCGAAAAACAAAATGTACTACTCTCACTCTGGTTTCCCAGGTGGCATCAAAGAAATTAACTTTGAAAAGCTGCTGGATAAAAAGCCTGAGATGGTACTGGAAGCTGCGATCAAAGGCATGCTGCCAAAAGGTCCACTGGGTCGCGCTATGTTCCGTAAGTTAAAAGTGTATGCAGGCGCCGAGCATCAGCACGCTGCCCAGCAACCACAAGTTTTAGATATCTAACGGGAGCATAGACATGGCACAGAATCAATATTACGGTACTGGTCGTCGCAAGACCTCTACTGCACGTGTATTCCTGAAAGCTGGTGCTGGTAACATCGTTATCAACCAACGCTCAATCACTGAATACTTCGGTCGTGAAACTGCTCGTATGGTTGTGATGCAACCATTAGAGTTAGTTGAGATGGTTGGCAAGTTTGACATGTACATCACTGTTAAAGGTGGTGGTATCACTGGTCAAGCTGGTGCAATCCGTCACGGTATCACCCGTGCACTGATGGAATTCGACGAGTCTCTGCGTCCTGCACTGCGTAAAGCTGGTTTCGTTACCCGCGACGCGCGTCAGGTTGAACGTAAGAAAGTCGGTCTGCACAAAGCGCGTAAGCGTCCACAGTACTCAAAACGTTAATTCGTTTTATCGAAAAACCCGGCAATTGCCGGGTTTTTTTTATCCGCCACTACATCCGATGCGGTGGCAATTCGTAAAAGCCAGACAATACTTGTCAGCAGCCAGCTGGAATCCGGCGCACTAACTTCAGGCTGATGTGGCTGAAATCGCCACTTCAATTCCCGTTACTAATTTGTAAAGTAAATTCAGTCTGTTGAATGGGTTGTCCGGGATCAAAAAATTGCGAAAAAAAAGCTGCTGCTGGTCGCAGAGAATCATGGTAAATCCTTGTAACAGGCAGGGCTTTTCATTATGATCCGCCGTATTTTTCAACTTATAATAATCGCTGTAATTCAGCCGCTTAAACCGTTCAGGTTTTAAGCGTAAACGTGGAGATGAGTGGATGAGCAATGCGCCAGTTGATCATGGTCGCCGTCGCTTCCTGACCATCGCTACCTCAGTTGTGGGTGGTGTTGGTGCTGTTGGAGCAGCCGTTCCCTTTATTGCGTCCTGGAATCCGAGTGAGAAAGCAAAACAAGCGGGTGCGCCTGTTACTGCAAATATCGGCAAACTCGAGCCAGGCCAGTTAATTCGGGTGGAATGGCGTGGTAAACCGGTATGGGTCGTCAATCGCACACCGGAAATGTTAAAAAGTCTGGCGGCCGTAGAAGACAAACTGCGGGACCCGAATTCTGATGAAGAACAACAGCCTGGCTACGCAAAAAATCAACATCGCTCGAAAAAGCCGGAGATTTTTGTCGCAGTTGGTATCTGTACTCACCTCGGTTGTTCTCCAACCTACAAAATGTCTGACTTTGATGCCCACGTTGAAGGCATCGCATCTGGTTTTTTCTGTCCTTGCCACGGTTCCACGTACGATATGGCCGGCCGGGTGTTCCAGGGTGTTCCGGCACCAAAAAACCTGATGATCCCACCATATATGTTCACTGATGACACCACGCTGGTTATCGGTGCTGACGAGGGGACTGCCTGATGTTTAAAAATTTCATGAACTGGATTGAGTACCGCATGCCATTTATGGAGAAGATGAATCTCCATGTCATGCAGTACCCAGCGCCAAAAAACTTCAACTTCTGGTACTTCTTCGGCTCGCTGGCGATGTTAGTGCTGGTGAACCAAATCGTTACCGGTATCTGGTTGACGATGAACTTCGAACCTTCCGCTGAACGTGCTTTCGCTTCTGTTGAATACATCATGCGTGATGTCGACTATGGCTGGTTGCTGCGTTACATGCACTCTACCGGTGCTTCTGCTTTCTTCGTCGTGGTCTATCTGCATATGTTCCGCGGCATGATGTACGGTTCTTACCAGAAACCACGCGAACTGCTGTGGATCTTCGGTATGCTGATTTTCCTGGTGCTGATGGCTGAAGCTTTCATGGGTTATTTGTTGCCATGGGGCCAGATGTCGTTCTGGGGTGCTCAGGTAATTATCTCAATTTTCGGTGTTATTCCGG
>CAMLNG010000471.1 GCA_946481195.1 uncultured Chromatiaceae bacterium | reverse complement strand
GTGTTGTTCTGTGCTTTTACGGGCGGTCATGGTCGCGACGACCGCTTTGCCACTGAGTTTCGGATCTGTCTGATAGGACCGTAACATCGGCATATGGTGTTGAGTCATCGCAATGCTGTGGTTTTCGCCGGTCATACAGTCGATAAAGCTGGCTTCGTTGTTTTTCAGTTGATACAGGCCTAACAACGGCATCCGGGTATCGAGGCGGCTGAACTGACTGGTTCTGGTCAACGTTTGATTCTCTTTGGAGACCATCGGCTTACCGGCTGCATTAAGCAGAATCAGGTGCTGATTGCTGCCAAACTGGAATGAAGGCACTTTGCCTTGTTTGCTGGACAAATGCAGCGTGCGGTCGTCGAGTTGCCAGGTACCCTGCAAGAGTTCAACTGTATTACGGTCGATATAATCGCGACGCAATTCAAATTTGCCATCTTGCAGAATGTTCAGCTGATACTGGATGCCAGGGCACTTTTTACAGGGTAGCGTGCCGTGAAACGACATATCCCGGTCGATAAAGATCAAGCCAAAATCTGTTGGCATCGCCTCGGTGTTGTCAGAGTTCACGACTTCACCAGGCACCAGTTCAGGTTCAGCAGCAACAGGCTGCACCGGTTGAACAGGCACAGGTTTCACTTTCTGTTGCGGTAAGTTCGTACAGGCAGATAACAGCACTGCGGCAAGCACCAGACTACGTTTCATTCAATACACCCATCAGAACGCAGACCTCTGACATCAAAGGCCGAAAACTGGCGACATTATAATGAAAATCTTGCGTTGATACAGACGTTTTGTCAGTTACTGCCCGATTGCTGCCGCAACCATTGCAGCACCAGCGCTGCACTTTGCTGCGGTTCCTCTTGCATGAAGCAATGACCACCTTTTACCTGCAGAACTTGCAGCTGTGGACATTTTCGTTGAAACAGCGCGGCGGACTTGCGCACAAAAGGGTAGCTATTTTCGCCATAAATCAACTGGATTGGTTTCGTTGTGCGTGGTAACGACGACCACAACTGACGCGGGAAACTGGCAAATATTTCCGCTTCCCGCTCTGGCGCACAGCGTAGCGTCAGGCCCTGTGCTGTTTCGGTCAGACCGTGTTCAATATAAGCACTGAGGGCATCAGGGTGCCAACCTTTGAACATGCCACGCTGGTGGAAATAGTGCCAGGCAGCTTGTTTGTCTGGAAAATGCTGACGCCGTTTGACGGCTCGGCGTGCCAACGGATTGTGCCGATAGAGCCCCAACCACTCTAGGGCGGTCATACTTCGCAGCATACCCGGAGTAAACAGTACCGGGTCGAGTAGCAGCGCAGCTGCAAAAGGACTTTGAGGTTCACTGTGTAATAAAGCGGTCAGGACGCCGCCAAAGCTATGACCAACTGCATAGACAGGCACTGCTTTGTATTCAGGCAAATGCGCTTTGAGTGCTTCGCAGGCAAAAACGGCACTTTGATTCCAGCCGACAAAAGTTCCCCCATGGTCACTCAGGCCATGGCCCTGCGCATCAGACAGAAACAAATCCACATGCTCCTGCAGCAACGCCAGCAGAGGCCAATACATCTGGCTGCAAAAGCCATTGCCATGCAGCAGGTGCAACAGTGGTTTACCACTTGGTACACTGCGTAGTCCCCGCAAAGTGAAGCCCGCCTGGGTCTGATAGTGCCATGGGATCAGCTGCATAATTATTCTCAAGTAATTACTCTAATTACACTGCCACAAAGGTTAGGCTCGGATCAAGCCAGTATTGAGACGATGTCATTAAACGCAGGCACAAAAAAGCCACCCGCAGGTGGCTTTTTGCAGTGGTCAATAGTTAGAAGTTATAAGTCAGACGGGCGTAGTAGAAACCGCCGTTAAAGCCCATAACTGCAGTAGTTGGGTATTTGGCACCCAGCACTTCTGACCATTCGTTTTCATCCGGCAGTTCGTCGAACAGGTTTGACGCACCAACGGCGATACTGTAGCTGTCGCTGAAGTTGTAAGTTACTTCAGCATCTACAGTCATTTCAGCACCAAGATACAAGGGTAAACCACCATCAGCTGCTGACACTACACCAGAATCGGCGTGGTCTTCATAGTAACTGCCGTAGTGATTTAACCGCACATAACCATTCCAGGCGCCTTGGTTGTGGCTGACTGTGAAGCTACCACGCACGCTTGGCAGACCTTCTTCGATTTGTTTAACTTTGGCTTCCCAAATGTAGTCCGAGTGACGGTCAACTGTGGTTTTGGTCCAGTTTGCTGCTAACGCATAAGTCGTGCGGCCACCGAACTGATCTACACCGTAGTTGGCAACAAAATCAGCGCCTTTGGTTGTTGTGTCAAAATCGTTGGTGAAGTATTTAACACCAGTGAAGCTGCTGGCGTCACGCACACCCAGCGCCAACAGCTGCTGGATATCGGCAGCAGTCAGTTCCTGTGAGGAGGATTGGCTGATACGGTCATCCACTTTGATTTGGAAGAAGTCTAAAGTGACATATAGATCATCTACTTCAACGACTGTACCAAATGACAAGTTGACTGACTCTTCCGGCGTCAGCGCTTTGCCGCCTTTTAACACCGAAATTGGGTGGGTTGGCGGTAAAGTCGCGTTATCGACCAGACCTTTAAGAGCGACAAACGAGGTGGTGACGTTACGGACTGTCGATTGACCAATGGTCGGGGCACGGAAGCCGGTGCTGGCTGCCGCGCGCAGTGCCACTTCATCATTGACTTGGTAACGGCCGGTCAGTTTGGCGTTGGTGGTAGAACCAAAGTCTTCATAATCTTCAAAACGTAAAGCGAAGTCCGAGCGGAAACGGTCAGTAAATTCGGCACCAAACTCGGTATAAGCAGCATAGTTATAACGGTTGAATGAGCCTGCGTCATCCGGTTTGAAACCAGGGAAACCGTTTGAACCGATACCAAAGCCCTGAGAAGCTAATGGACCGACGTCAAACGAGTTTTTATCACCGGCAAAAATCTCAAAGGTATCAATGCGATACTCGAGACCAGCTGCTACTGCCAGTGGGTATGGCAGGGCGTCTACTTCAATCAGCTTGTTCATGTCGTAGTTCAGCGCCTGCTCCTGCTGCACATATTTACCAGCATTAAAATCGCGTGGCGTGGCTGAGCCCATTGAAG
>CAMLNG010000470.1 GCA_946481195.1 uncultured Chromatiaceae bacterium | reverse complement strand
CCTGTTACCGCCGTGAAAGGGCGGTGTCCTAGGCCTCTAGACGAAAGGGACACATACAGAAATTTGGTGGAGCTAAGCGGGATCGAACCGCTGACCTCTTGCATGCCATGCAAGCGCTCTCCCAGCTGAGCTATAGCCCCACATCAACAACGCTGGCGTTAACCGCTTTGCGTTACAGAACGAGGCGCATTCTATGAGCCTGCCCCAGGAGTGTCAACAATTTTTTCGGCGCAGAGTTTTGATCGGGCAAAAATTAATCTTCATGTGCAAAAACAGCACAATCCTGGCGTAATTACCGAAAAAACAATGAGCTAGCGAAACCACTTTTGCAGGTTAACCTGGCGGCTATACCCTGAGATGACTCGTTATGCTACCCTAGCCTCTAATTCGCATGTACTGCCGGTTTTTTGCCTTCAGGATCAGATGTTATGTACGAAGCATATTATGGATTGAAAGAGCGGCCATTTCAGCTGACGCCGAATCCGCAGTGTTTTTTTGCCAGTAAACTGCATAAACGCGCGTTAGCTTATTTGCAATACGGCCTGAGCCAGGGAGAGGGCTTTATTGTCATCACTGGTGACGTCGGCACCGGCAAAACGACGATCGCCAACCAGTTGCTGGCGAAACTGGACCCGCATCAAATTGTCGCCCGTCAAATCGTCACCTCCAAACTGGAACCGGATGACTTGCTGCGAATGATTTGTTCCGTTTTTCAGCTGCAAGTGAAAGAACATAACAAAGCTACTTATCTCGAAGCCATTTCCGGCTACTTGCAGCTGCTAGCCCAGCAGAAAAAACGCGCCTTGCTGTTAGTGGACGAAGCCCAGAACCTGCCACTGGAGTCCATTGAAGAGCTGCGGATGCTGTCTAATTTTCAGTTGGCGGGCCGGCCGCTGTTACAAAGCTTTTTACTCGGCCAGAATGAACTCAATGCCATCATCCAATCGCCGCACATGGAGCAATTTCGCCAACGGATCATCGCCTCTTCCAACCTGTCGGCACTCAATGTCGAAGATTGTCAGGCTTATATCGAATACCGCATTCAGTCAGCCGGTGGAGCGGCCGGTTTACTGGACAACAGCTGTTTCCCGTTAATTCATCAATTCAGTTCAGGCATTCCGAGAAAGATTAATACCTTAATGGACCGGGTGTTGTTGTACGGTTTTCTGGAAGAGGTAAAGACTTTCACAACTGAGGATATTCGTCAGGTCATTCAGGAAATCAGCGGTGAAGTGGCCAACCACACCCCGCCACCTGTAGCCGCTACGCCTGTGGTTTCGGTGAAACCTGCCGACGCTCCCGCGGCAACTCAGCCTGACCCAACAAACCCATACCATGCCATGTTGTCTGAACTGTCTGGCTTATTGGATAATTCGTTACAGCATAAAATCCGTATGGCGCAGCAACTGGACGAATTATTGACACATCAGCAACAACAGGTGTTGCGTCAGGGTAAAAGGCCTGATGACAACGACGACGGTGCTGCCTCTGCTTAACGCCGAGTAGTCGCGTATAAAAAAACCGCCGGAAGGCGGTTTTTTACTGCTAAAACTTGTACTCGACCCCTATCCAGGCACGGTTTTCCTGATAGTCCCGTGAATCAGAGCCATAATCAACATTGATCCGTTTCAGATTGGCATTTGCAGTCAGACTTTTATTGATTTCCCGTGTCAAGGTCAGGGTCATAGATTTGACGATACCGGTTAAATCACTAAAGCTCTCTACCCCATCCACCTGATAAACCAAATCAGAATAGTCAGTCGATAATGTCACACTATTCCGCGCATTTAACTGCCAGTTTGCCGATACATTAACAAATTTATCGTCTCGTACTGAATTACGCTCAATCAGCTGATCTTTACGCTGACCAAACCTGGCGGCCAGTTTCAACCGGTTAAAATCATAACCGACCAGGTAGGACACGTTACGCCGGACCACCAGAAATTCGCTTAAGTCTGAAGTCGGGTTGCTGATGTTGTAATACTGTTCGCCACGCGCCGGAATATAGTTCGCCGTTGGCGGCTGGAAGCAACTGTCTAAGCCCGGGGTAACACCAGGTGGACAAACAAACAGATTCGTCTCCAAATCCCCTTCGTTCAGCCCCAGTAACGATCCGACAGTATCGCTGACATTCAGCTCCATCCGCAGATGTTTTAACTGATATGAACCTTTAGCCTGCGCAGTGCGACCAAAAAACCGTTTGTCCAGCGAGCCGGAAAGTTTAGTCCGTTTCGACGGGACCAGCTCAAAGGCAGTGCCCAGATATTCTTTGTCGTCTTTGGCATTATTTACTTTGTTGTAAGTAACATTCCACCAGGAGCGGTCGGTAATTTTCCATTCTAAACCGCCACCAACAGACCGGTGATTCCGATATTGGCTGAACACGGATGAACCGCCATCGATATTACTGTTATTTTCAACAGAACCTGTTGCAATCATAGAAACACGCCAAAAGAACGGTACGCCGATTACGCCCTGGGCTCTGCGGTTGTACTGCGATTCGCGGATATCACGGTCAGTCTTGGTAGCCTGTCCATTAAATCCCCAGAAAAATTTGCGGTTTCTGTCTCTGGTTTTTAGTTCAAAAGCACCGGCGAGCACACTGTTATCCAGGCCTACTGCTTCGCCGGTTTCATTATCAAATTCAGATAAACTCACATCGGAAGATGTGCGAGCTGCGTTTACGCTGAAATCCATCACAGCCCAATCAAAACGATCATGGCTATAAACAACTGAGGCGGTTTGTGACTCCACTTTAGCCAGATCTGTTGTTGAGCTGATATGGTCCTGATAACGGGCGGTCGAGCCTGACGCTCTTCTGTTATTCTGCTGTGCGCCAAGCTGCACATCCAACGAATCATTCAGCAAACTGGCACCACCTGTCCAGCGATAACTAAATAAACTCTGGTTGTCGCGTTGAGCATCATCATAAGCAAGATTCTGGCTTTGCAGGTTCAGCGAACTACTCAGCCAGCTGCCGGTATACGCCAGGTTAAGTTCCGGCACCAGCTCATAAGCCATACCTTCATCGGCGTCGGCAGTCTGATTCTTAATGCCGTAGGCATAGACAGCACTGCTGACAGAGGGACTAATTTTTACTTCCGCAATTGCCAGTGCCGGCAGCATGGCAAGCAACAATGGCGCC
>CAMLNG010000469.1 GCA_946481195.1 uncultured Chromatiaceae bacterium | reverse complement strand
GCAAAGCCAATCAACAACACACCAACTAATAACCACCAGATAAATCTCAAAAATTCGTAATCCATGTTACACCTCAGTCGCTTTGCCGGTTTCGAAATCATATTTGCCGGTATGCAGGCTGGACGGGCCTTTGCGGGCGAAATGCTGCATCAGCCAGACTTCGATAATCAGGAAAATGGTATAGAGCACTGAAATCAGGATCAGACTGGTCCAAATCTCCGCCGGGGTTAAACCAGAAGCAGCCAGATGGGTGGGTAATACTTCACCAACCGCCCAGGGCTGACGGCCATATTCAGCGACAAACCAGCCGGCCTCACAGGCGATCCACGGCAGTGGTAAGCCCAGTACGGCGGCGCGTAATAACCAGGTTGGTTTCTTTTCCAGTCGTTTCGCGCTGTAGTAAAAACTCAGCGCAAAAATCACCAGCATGGCAAAACCGGCCGCCACCATAATACGGAAGCTCCAGAACATAGGCGCCACCTGCGGAATACTGCCATCGACTGCAGCCTGAATTTGTTCTGGCGTGGCTTTGGTTGGGTCTTCAGCATAAGCCGTGACTAGCAGGCCATAGCCTAAGTCTTTTTTCACGCTGTCAAAAGCCGCTTTGGTCTCAGCTGAAGTGTCTCCGGCGCGCAGCAAGTGTAATAAGCGGTAGGCTTCAATGCCGTTGATAATACGGGCACGGTGCTGCTCTTTTAAGTCTTTCAGGCCGCTGACCGGCTCATCCAGCGAACGGGTGGCAATCAGGCCCAGCGCATAAGGGATTTTCACCGCGTAGTCAGTGGTTTGTGTTTCACTGTTTGGCACGCCAATCACAGTGAAAGACGCCGGTGCCGGATGGGTGTCCCACTCGGCTTCGACGGCGGCCAGCTTCACTTTTTGCACGTCGCCCAGCTCATAACCGGATTCATCACCGAGCACAATTACCGACACAGACGCCGCCAGACCAAAGGCCGAAGCGATGGCAAAACTGCGGCGGGCGAAAGCTAAATCGCGGCCTTTGAGCATATACCAGGCCGAAATCGCCAGGACAAACATGGCGCCTGTGACATAACCAGCCGACACGGTATGCACAAACTTGACCTGCGCTACCGGGTTAAAAATGACTTCGCTGAAGCTGGTCATTTCCATCCGCATCGTCACATAGTTAAATTCAGCGCCCACCGGGTTTTGCATCCAGCCATTGGCGATCAGAATCCACAGCGCCGACAAGTTTGAGCCCAAAGCCACCAGCCAGGTTACGGCTAAATGCTGCACCTTGCTTAAGCGGTCCCAACCGAAGAAAAATAAACCGACCAGCGTCGATTCGAGGAAAAACGCCATCAGGCCTTCAATCGCCAGCGGCGCGCCAAAAATGTCGCCAACATAGTGCGAATAATAGGACCAGTTGGTGCCGAACTGGAATTCCATCGCGATACCAGTAGTGACCCCGAGCGCAAAGTTAATCGCAAATAACTTGCCCCAGAATTTGGTCATATCGCGGTAAATTTCTTTGCCGGTCATCACATAAACCGACTCCATGATCGCCAGTAAAAACGTCATACCAAGCGTCAGTGGCACAAATAGGAAGTGGTACATTGCCGTAAAGGCAAACTGCAAGCGCGAGAGTTCGACGATATCCATCCACCGTCTCCTGTGGGGTTAATTTACTTAATCATTTACTAATATACAGTCCACAAATTAAAACAGCGAAGTCTAACTGCCGGGTTATTGATCAACATCAAACATAGTGACCACCAGAGAGATATCCCCTTGTGAGACCAGCCGGCTTATTGTCCGCCTGTGGTGGCCGGTTTACTTTGATTAGAATCAAACTGGTGACAAGGACAGTGCAACACAGCCGCAAAACACGCCGCAGCTTGTGGCAGCGAAATCCGCTGAAGTATTGAAGTGGAATGGTTTTTTTGCAAATGGGCGGCTATTGCCGCCGCGGCTAAAAGCTTGTTTAGTTGCCCGGCCTTGGCATCAGTCCGGCGGCCTGATACAAAGCATCAATGCCCTGCATTTGCGTCAGCGCGTCTGCGCCACCGGTCAGTGGTGTGGTGCCATGTTGCAGGCAATCCAGCAGGTGTTGCAGCTGGTAGAAATAGGTGGTGCGGCCGTCGGTCTGCGGCGGCATTTGCCGGGACTCAGCCTGCAGTGGGCTGTCAGCCGTGGCCGCTGTCAGCTGCAACTGATAACCCTGCTGCGGCGCGACCAGATTATCAATGGTCAGGCAACCAAGTGTGCCCTCCAGCTGCAGATAAGCCAGATGCTGCGTACCCAGATGTTCTGCCATCGAACACCCCAGGTGTGCAGTCAGCGCTGGCGCTGTCGCCGGCATAAATAACAGCTCGGCACTGAAGCTGCTGTCCACTTGTGGCCGGTTGCAAATCGCGCCGGCTTGCCGGATTTGATAGCTATCCCCAAACAACGTGCGTAACCAGTGCAGCGGATAACAGCCCAAATCCATCAAAGCACCGCCGCCAAGCGCCAGTTCATGGCGCAGCGAGCCGGCAAATGCCGGGATCCGCACCGAAAAATGGCTGCGTGCGGTATGAATGTCGCCGAGAGCTCCACCGTGCAGCAGTGCTTCCACTTGCAAAAACAACGGGTGAAAACGGTAGTGATAACCTTCCAGCAGCAGGACTTGCTGACTATCAGCAGCCTCCAGCATCGCTTTGGTCTGCTGTGCATTCATCGCAAAAGGTTTTTCGCACAGCACATGTTTACCGGCGTGCGCGGCGGCAATACTCCACTTCGCATGCAAAGAGGCCGGTAAGGCGTTGTACACCAGATCAATATCCGGATCGTCCAGCAACGCCTGATAACTGCCATAACCTCTGACAATGCCATGTGACGCGGCAAAGGCATCGGCTTTGGCCTGGGAGGACGCCGCCACCGCCACCACTTCAGCCCGATCGCCCAGCAATAATGCCGGCTCCAGCACGGCGCGCGCGGAGATCCGCGCGGCGCCCAGCAACCCAATCCGCACTTTTGCCGGGGCGGGGACAGGGGCAGATGTATGTAACGGCATTGCAGGCTCCTTGCTTGCTAACTACTTTGCTGTATTCACAGTCCTTACAATGGTAACAACATGCGCAGCCGGTAGGTCTGGCCAGGCACTATGGCCGGCAGCAGATGATCTGCCAGCAACTGGTCACCCA
>CAMLNG010000468.1 GCA_946481195.1 uncultured Chromatiaceae bacterium | reverse complement strand
AATTTGGCTGGATGTTTCACTGTGCGCCACTAACACTGCCGTTCGACTGCGAATTTGCGCTGCAATACCGCAGTGGTTTATTTGGCGACTTGCCGGATATGCTGCAGTTTTTTCGCACCCTACAACAGCAATTTATCGCGCTGCCGTCGATCCTGAATCAATTATTCCGACTCTGGTTACAGCAGGACAACCGCCAGCTGGTGATTTTCGGTACCGGCGCTGCCGCCAGGTCTATCCAGCAACTGGGTCTCTTTAAGGGTTTGCAAAGCGCCTGGAGCGACAATAATCAGCAATTACATGGTCAATACATGGCAGAAATTCCGGTGTTACCACCGGCAGCATTAGATCCGAAGCAGCATTTTGTGTTGATCCTCAGCAGCTATTTCCCGGCTATTAATGCCCAGCTACAACAAGCAGGCTGGCAAGTCGATCGGGATCATCTTGATGGTTTTGCCCTGTATACAGTGCTGCCAGCCATCACACAAAACCGGTTAGACCCACGACTGCAGGAGGCGCGGCCTTATGTATTTTGATACCTATGTGCTGGCGATGGGGCGGACTGGTGCGAATGCCATTGGTCACGTGTTTGACCAGCATCCCGATGTCAATTTTCCCCGTGTCGACCTCAATGATTTGGCGGTGAACTTCCACCGGCTATTTCCGGGCACGGCCAAACCCGTCAATATGTATTACCAACACACGCCGAAAAATGCCTGGCACTACCCGGTAGTCGAGCCTTATTTAACGCGTCAACGTATGTTGCACTTGGTCCGCCACCCTTTTGACAATCTGCGCAGCATTTACAATATGAATCTGTATGCGGCCCAAATCGGTATCCGCAATCCAATGCCTGCTGCTACTGATTTTTTTAGCAATATCAACGAGTATGCGATCTGCAATACGCTAGCGACTGGTGTGCCGCTGTATGAACGCTTTGCTCAGGTCAAATGCATCGAATTTCATGAAATGCACAGCGACCTGCTGCCCGCTACCGCCAAAGCAGTCTATCAATGGTTGGGGCTTGACCCGGCGCGGGCGCACCCACTGGAGCGGGCGCATTCCTACAACGATATCATGCTGCTGGTCACTAAAGAGCCGTTGTGGCTGGAACTGGATGCGCAACATCGCTTGCCGCTTTATGTTCGGTATAACGGTCAGCAGCCAGAAGATGGGCATGAAGCCGCCCGCGGCTGGTCACAATACTTCCGGCAGCTGGCCCGCCTCGATTTAAGCGGCACTGATTATGGCCGGACGCTGTGGCTAAATCAGTTACAAATTTGGGTCAATGTACCGCAACTGCAGGCCTTACCTGAGCCGCTGCAGCGCGAATTTTGCCAACACGCCGAACAACTGATTGCGGCAGAGTTTCCGCGCTGGGTCGCCCGGCTGGCGGCACTGGATGCTGGCGCAAGACAAGGCCAGATCGCGGAGTTACCGGATATCGCCAAACAAAATATTCTTGCGCTCTGCCGGCCTTATCTGGGAGAGTTTTACCGGCGTTTTCCGCATATTGAGGCGATATGGCAACTTCCGAGCTGAGCAACAAAGGCCAGGTGATTTGGCTGACCGGCCTGTCCGGAGCAGGCAAAACAACGCTGGCGGAGCGAGTTTGTACTTACTTGCGCCAAAAATCCGACGCGGTAGTACTACTGGACGGTGATGTGATGCGGGCGATGTTTGCGCAGGACCAGATGGATGGCCGCCATCATGATCGCGATGCCCGGCTCGCCTTGGCGTTAAAATACAGTCAGTTATGCAAAATGTTGTCAGAGCAGGGTATTACTGTGGTGATCGCCACGATTTCATTGTTTCACGACGTACATCGCTGGAACCGGCATCATCTGAAAAATTATCTGGAGATTTATCTGAAAGTGCCGATAGCAGAGTTACAGCGCCGCGACCCCAAAGGCTTGTATCAGAAATTCGCCCGCGGCGAGACCAGACAAATGGCTGGTTTAGATCTTGCTATAGAAGAACCGGAAGCACCGGATTTATTGCTGGAATATCAGGACGGCGTCACCGTTGAAGATTGCTTCCGGCAGATTATAAAAACCCTGGCCACGCGCCAGAGCCACAAGGAACATGCATGAGCACCACTATTAAAGCCGGCGACTTCACAGGTCTCGCCGATGACTACGCCAAAAACCGCCCGGATTATGCACCTTCAGTATTAACCGCCCTGCTCAGCCTGACCGGAAAAGTAACCAGAGACATCGATTTTGCAGACGTCGGTGCCGGTACCGGCATCTGGACCCGGATGGTTTGGCAAACCGGCGTAAAATCTGTGCAGGCCGTTGAACCGAACGACGACATGCGCCGTGCCGGTAGCAGTGGCGTCAATGAAGCGCAGGGGCTTGCTTCTATCCAATGGCATGCCGGTAGCGCTGAACACACCACACTTTCCGACAACAGTGTCGATATGTTGTCGATGGCATCATCCTTTCACTGGGCCGATTTTGATAAAGCCACTGCCGAATTTCACCGCGTGCTGCGCCCGGGTGGCCGTTTCGTGGCATTGTGGAATCCAAGACTCATTGAAACCAACCCGGTATTGGTCGACATCGAAAATTACCTCAATACGCTACGCCCGGATATCAAGCGAGTATCATCCGGCCGCTCCGGCATTACCGAAACTTTGACCGAGCAACTGTGGGCCAGTCCGCACTTTGACGATGTGGTCTACTTGGAAGGTCGCCATACTATTGCGATGTCCAAAGAACGTTATATGGGAGCCTGGCGCTCCGTCAACGACCTGCAGGCGCAATTGGGACCTGAGAGATTCAGCCAGTTTCTGGCTTATGTTGAAGACAAAATCGCGCCATTGGCGCACATCGACGCCACTTATTTAACCCGCGCCTGGTCCGCCCGCGCTAAGGCATAATGATGACTCTTTGCTTCGCCAGTAAGGCTGACACACTTGCTCTGCTTCGGGACAAACTGCACAGTGCCCGCATTGCGCCTTTGACCGCTTTTTGTGTCCGCGACTGGCAGGCAAGCCCAGCCACCTGCTTGCAGCAGGTGGCTGCTGCATTTCCGACAATATCGTCGCTGATTGTCCGATCCAGTTGCCTGAATGAAGATACCAGCCACAGCTCGAATGCCGGTGCATACCTCTCACTGCTCAATGTCACTCCGGAAAAGTTGTTTGAT
>CAMLNG010000467.1 GCA_946481195.1 uncultured Chromatiaceae bacterium | reverse complement strand
TATATCCGCCCTTACTGGTCTGTTGGTTTGGCGGTGCGCAATGACATGCCGACCATGCAAAACGTCTTTGGTGACAGTGTCGAGCTGCGCTCTGAGTATTTCGTGACGCCACAGCTGGCACTGCGTGGCGCGCTGAGCCGGGTTGATGTCGGTGCTGACGATGAAAACCAGTTTGCAGTTGGCGCCAGCTACCGTTTCTGATTTGTTTACCTGAGTTCCCAAGCTGATTTAGCCCCGCATCGCGGGGCTTTTTTTGGTCATTTGCTCCGCAACTGACCAACTGAAATACAGATCCTGAATCCGTGCAGCTATCCGGTGCAGCCGGGCAAAGGAGTGCGATATCCCTGCAAGTCAGCGCAGCAACTCACTGTTGCCCGCAACAGCGCTTGACAGTATCTGGCCTTGGTCTGTTATGTTGACCCTTCATTTTTTTCAGCAGCTGCGAAGACCCCCTCAGCTACTGTGTTCTGGCAGGATTTTCGATGACGATTCGTGTGATATTCCCTCTGATGTTGCTGTCGGCCGGTGCGCTGGCGGCTGATACTTTACCGCCGCTGTTGCCCTGGCAGGGCAATACTGAAAGCTTGATCCAGCCAAAACACCCCTGGGTCACACCGGCCGAGCTGACCAATCTGACTGAAACACCGGATTACGCTGCCACCGTCAGCTACTTACAAAAACTAGTTGCCAGCAGTGAGTTGCTGCGGATGGAGTCCATTGGTAAAAGCCCGCAGGGCCGCGATATCTGGTTAATCAAGGCCAGTATGCAGCCTGATCTGATTGGTAAAGGCAGTGGTAAAAGTGGCCGGCCAACGTTGTTAGTGCAGGCCGGTATCCACAGCGGTGAAATTGATGGCAAAGACGCAGGGTTAATGCTGCTGCGTGACATAGTTCACGGCGACAAACAACAACTGCTGGCGCAGGTCGATTTATTATTTGTGCCGATTTTGTCCGTTGATGCCCATGAGCGCAAAGGCAAATTCAACCGGATGAACCAGCGGGGGCCGGTGGAACAGGGCTGGCGCAGCACGGCACAAAACCTGAATTTAAACCGCGATTATGCCAAGGTGGACAGCCTGGAAATGCAGGCGGTTCTGCAGGCTATCAACAGCTATCAGCCTGATTTATATATGGATGTGCATGTCACAGACGGCGAAGATTATCAGTACGACATCACTTATGGCTTTAACGAGCCTTTTGCCAGCCAAAGCCCAAATGGTGCCAGCTGGCTGGCCAGCGTGTACCGGCCGGCCATTGATCAGGCGTTAAGCGCGGCCGGGCATATTCCGGGGCCGCTGGTGTTTGCCGTAGATCCAATGGATTTTAGTAAAGGCCTGCAAGGCTCAACCGCTACGCCAAGGTTTTCACAAGGCTACGGCGATGTGCGGCATTTACCCACTATTCTGGTGGAGAACCACAGTTTAAAACCTTACCGGCAACGGGTGCTGGGCACTTATGTGTTGTTGGAGCAGAGTCTGCAGCTGTTGGCACAACAAGGCAAAGCATTGCAGCTGGCGAAAAAAGCCGATGAAAATGCCCGGCCACAGCGGCAGGTTTTACAGTTTAAAGCCGCCGAACAGCCCGACCTTATCCCATTTAAAGGCATTAGTTATGAGATGGCGCAAAGCGACATCACCAATGGGCCTTATGTGAAATGGACAGGCCAGGCGAAAAATTACGACGCTTTGCCGGTGTACTGGGAAAAAGTACCAGCGGTGGAAGTGGAAGTGCCAAAAGCCTATTGGATCCCGCCGCAGTATCAGGATGTGATCAATCGTTTACAACTACACGGTATTGCCATGACCCGACTGGAAAAAGCCGGCAGTCTGGAATTGCAGCAACTGAGCGCCAGCAACGCCGAACTGGCCAGCCGTTCCTTTGAAGGGCGGGTTGGAGTGAAAGCCAGTTTTAATCCGGTCTGGGGCGAATTTGCGCTGCCGGCGGGGACTGTAAGAGTCAGTACCGATCAGCCACTGGGTGCTTTGGCGGTGGCTTTGTTGCAACCAGAAGGGCCGGATTCATTTTTCAGCTGGGGCTTTTTCCATGGCATGTTTGAACGCACGGAATATTTTGAAACCTACGCCATGCTGCCGTGGATTGAGCAGGAACTGAAAACCAATAAAAAACTGGCGGCAGATTTTGCAGCTGCAATAAAAGCCGATGCCAAACTTGCCAAAGACGGTCAGGCGCGGCTCAATTGGTTTTACCAGCGTTCGCCTTTTTATGACCAGACGTACCTGAAATATCCAGTGCTGATTGAGCGTTAATTCTATGTCTTGAAATAACAAAGCCCTGTATCTACAGGGCTTTTTTTATTTCAGCAGTGATCAGTTTTGTGCCGGGGTATTTTCAGCAAAATACTCATGACTGTCGGCGTTTTTCACTGCCTGCGCCGGGTTACTCAATGCCAGCGATTTGGCTGCAGATTGGCCATAAGCAATGTCATCAGTATCAGCGACAACAGTGAAGTGACTGGTTTCATGCACTATTGTGCCGGCCTTGGAGTCAGTGCCGGTATTGGCCGCGGACCAGAATGCATTGCACAAATAAATCTTATACGGCTGATTCGGATAGACATAAGCGTAATAGGAATCGGTACAGCCACAATCAAACTGCAACGGCTGGTTATTCAGCGCACTGTTGATTTTATTAAAGTTATTGCTGACTGTGCTCCAACGGCTGCTGGTATAGCTGCCAAACCAGGTTTTGTAACGCGCCGAATTGGCACGGCTGGCACTTGGGTAAGTCGACAAATAGTTGTAGGAGCCCGAGGCGTAGTTTTTGGCTGACGCAAGCGCTGTCGCAATCGATGTCCGGCGGCTGCTGCTGCAGTTGGCGGCGTAAGAGACTGAGCCTGCCAGCGTGACCAGCGCTGGCCACTCAATATCGCTGGCGGCGCGGGCGTCAACATCAATCTGGCGGTAAATGGCGTCGGATTTCAGTTCAGGCAGCGGGGTATCCACCAGCATTTGCTCGGCCTGCGCCTGTTGCTGTGGCGTCAGCTTCGGCACCACGCCATGCAGCGCCATCGCTTCGACATGATATTGAATTTGATAGTTGCCGCTTGCTGGCAGGTCATAAGCGCCAGTCAGTTCAACCTGATACTGCCGGCTTTCACCGGGCCGCAGGCTGATGTAATCCTGGGCAGAAGGCGCTTGTCGT
>CAMLNG010000466.1 GCA_946481195.1 uncultured Chromatiaceae bacterium | reverse complement strand
CTTTTGCCCGCCTTGACGCCGTTTACGCCGCTTATGCCGACGAGAACGCCGATTTTGATGCTTTAGCCCGTGAACAAGGCGAATTAGAAGCCATCATTCAGGCTAAAGACGGCCACAACCTCGACAATATCTTAGAACGCGCCGCTGATGCGCTGCGTCTGCCACCGTGGGATGCTGAAATCAAGGTGCTGTCCGGTGGTGAACGCCGCCGCGTTGCCATTTGCCGCCTGCTGCTGGAAAAACCAGACATGCTGCTGCTGGATGAACCGACCAACCACTTAGACGCCGAGTCTGTCGCCTGGTTAGAGCGTTTCCTGCACGATTACACCGGCACCGTGGTGGCCATCACCCACGACCGCTATTTCCTCGACAACGTTGCCGGCTGGATTTTAGAGCTGGACCGTGGCGAAGGTATTCCATGGCAGGGCAACTACTCCAGCTGGCTGGAACAAAAAGAAGCCCGTCTGCAGCTGGAAGAGAAAACTGAAAACGCCCGCCAGCGTTCGATCAAACAAGAACTGGAATGGGTCCGGACTAATCCAAAAGGCCGTCATGCTAAATCGAAGGCCCGGATGGCTCGTTTTGAAGAACTACAAAGCCAGGAATTCCAGAAACGCAACGAAACCAACGAATTGTTTATTCCGCCAGGACCACGCTTAGGCGACAAAGTGCTGGAAGTGAAAAACCTGCGTAAATCCTATGGCGACAGGGTGCTGATTGACGATTTGAGCTTCAGCGTACCAAAAGGCGCTATCGTCGGCATCATCGGTGCCAACGGTGCCGGTAAATCGACTTTGTTCCGCATGATCAGCGGCGCCGAGCAACCGGACGCCGGCACTATTGAAGTCGGTGAAACCGTGCAGCTCGCGAGCGTTGACCAGTTCCGCGACAACATGAATCCGAAAAATACTGTGTGGCAGGAAATCTCCAACGGTCAGGACATGTTGCAGATCGGTAACTTCACTATTCCAAGCCGGGCTTATGTTGGCCGCTTTAACTTCAAAGGCAACGACCAGCAGAAGTTTATTGGCGAATTGTCCGGTGGTGAGCGTAACCGTGTGCATTTAGCTGCACTGTTAAAAGCCGGCGGCAACATGCTGCTGCTCGACGAACCGACCAACGACTTAGACGTCGAAACGCTGCGCGCCTTAGAAAACGCCTTGTTGGATTTCCCGGGCTGCGCCATGGTGATCTCGCACGACCGCTGGTTCCTGGACCGGATTGCCACCCACATCCTGGATTACCGTGATGAAGGTAAGGTCAACTTCTTCGAAGGCAACTACTCCGATTACGAAGCCTGGTTAAAAGCGACTTATGGCGCCCAGGCGTTAGAGCCACACCGGATCAAGTACAAGAAGATTTAACTGCAATTACGAAGACATTGAAAAAAATCCCTGCTTTGGCAGGGATTTTTGTTTTGGGCAACTGCGCTGTCAAAACTAAAACGCTTTGCTGACTGTATGTTCTTTGCTGGCTGTATGGTCGTTACTCAGCGGCAACCCCATTGCTTTTTGATAAACTCGCCCGCCCTGAACTTGCTGATAAGCCAGACGCAAGCGTTGCACCAACGCCGGCGATGAACCTTTTTTCAATGCTATCCAGGTTTGTTGTTCCAAGGCTGGTGGAAACAGCACGAACTCAATATCACTGCGTTCCAGCTGATGCTGGTGCAGCATATCGTCAATCGCCTGCGGGTCGTCAATCATCAGGTCCAGCTTACCGTTCACCAGTAAACGCCAGGTTTCAATGACATCGGGTTGCAGTTCCAGCTTTTCCGGCGGTTGCTTCGCTGTATTCTTAAGCCACTCGGCAGAAAAATCCTCGCGCTGTGCGCCTACGACATAATGTTTGATATCCGCCAGCTGCGTGACCTGAATATCCTCCCGCCGGCTCAGTTTTAAAAAACCGAACTTATAACGGGTCACAATACCAATCCATTCAAACTGTGCTTCACGCTCTGGTGTGCGTGCCATATTGTAAATCAGCACATCCGGTGTTGTTGCGGCAATACGAAAAGCCCGCGCCCAGGGATAGACCTCATAACTTGCCGACAAACCAGCTTGTTGCAGCATGGCGTCCACCACAGCAGTGGTCAATCCGCCGACTTTGCCGTTTTCCAGTGTCTGGTGTGGCGGTGAAACTTCCAGCACCACCCGCAGCGGCTCTGCTGCAATTGCTGATTTACTCAGCAGCAGCCCCAACACCATCGCTGATACACTGCCCTGCCACCGCTTCACTGCTATTTGCCGCAACCTGTGCGCTCCGTTTTATCGCTTTGCTTTACCTTAAACAGCGTAAAAAACAAAGGCAACCGTTAAGTTGCCTTTGTTGCCGTTTCGTCTGGCCTTGCGGGCCTCGCAAAAGCTTACTTCAGCACTGTGGCCACAGCTTTAGCGAAATAATCGATATTGCTGTGGTTAAGGCCAGCGATACTGACGCGGCTGGAGCCCACCATATAAATACTGAACTCTTTGCGCAGCCGCTCGATTTGTTCTTTGTTAATGCCCAGGAAGCTGAACATACCGTGTTGTTTGGTGATAAAACTGAAATCCTGCTGCACGCCTTCGGCCTGCAGTTTGTCGATAATCAGCTGACGGTAGTCGTTGATGCGGTTACGCATCACCGCCAGCTCCTGATGCCACAAAGCGGTCAGCTCTGCGCTATCGAGAATATGGCTGACAATGATAGCGCCATGCGCTGGCGGCATTGAATAAATACTGCGCACCACAGCCAATAAGTTGGTGCGGGCCGTTTCCAGCATTTTATTGCTGTCCACGACTACAGATACAGCACCAATACGCTCACGGTATAAACCGAAGTTTTTCGAGCAAGAGGTACAGAGGATCAGCTCTTCCACTTCGTTGGCCAAATGGCGCAGACCTTGGGTGTCTTCATCAAGACCCAGACCAAAACCCTGATATGCCATATCAACCAGCGGCGTGAAACCACGCTCTTTTGCCAGCGCCGCAAACTTTTGCCACTGGGCAAAGTTTAAATCCATACCGCTTGGGTTATGACAGCAAGCATGCACCAATACCACATCACCGGCCGGCACTGTTGCCAATTCAGCAAACATTGCCTCTTCTTTCAGGCCTTTGGTGTCGTAATCGTAGTAGGCGTATTCTTTGACTTTCAGACCTGCGGCCTGAAACATTGAAATGTGGTTGGCCCAGGT
>CAMLNG010000465.1 GCA_946481195.1 uncultured Chromatiaceae bacterium | reverse complement strand
AGTCAGTAATCTGACTTGTTGCCGACTGAACGGGTTTTGCTCTGCAAAACCCCGGACTGCCGCAGAGGAGCCTACAGGGATGTATTCACGGCGTGTCTGCGTTGCAGCCGCCACTGGCACCAGGAACGGAGCCGTTTTATTAACGTCTCGCGGCAGTAAATAAGAACTAAAACCAAGGACTTCCGATGAGCCAGCAAGAATTCCATCCCTGGGCTTTAAGCTACCTCCAGCGCGTGCGTGACGGCCGCCTGCCAACCCCTGTCTCCAACGCCGAAAACCTGCCCACGCCAGTGCTGGCGCAAATCTTTCAGTCGATGCTGCAAAGCCGGTTGCTGGATTTACGCTCCCGCCTGCTGCAGGCCAAAGGCCAGAGTTTTTACACCATAGGCTCAAGCGGCCATGAAGCCAATGCGGTGGTGGCGCATGTGTTAAACCGCACCGATCCGGCGTTTTTGCACTATCGCAGCGGTGCTTTTTTTGTTGAGCGCAGCAAGCAGCTAAACGGCAGTACGCCCTTGTACGACATGCTGCTCAGTTTCGCCGCGTCGAGTGACGACCCAATCTCCGGCGGCCGCCATAAGGTGCTCGGCAGCTTGCCGCTCTGTGTGCCGCCGCAAACTTCGACCATTGCCTCGCATTTACCCAAAGCCGTCGCCACCGGTTTTGCTATCGATTTGTCCGAACGTTTGGGCATCGACGGCAACTGGCCGCATGGTGCTATTGCGGTTTGTAGTTTTGGCGATGCCTCGGCCAACCATTCCACCGCGCAGGGCGCGATTAATGCCGCCTGCTGGGCCGACTACCAGCATGTACCGGTGCCGGTGCTGTTTTTGTGTGAAGACAATGGCTTAGGTATTTCTACACCGACGCCGTGCGGCTGGATAGCGCATAGTCTGTCGCCGCATATGCAAACCTTCACTGCGGATTCGCGCGATTTAGGCGATGTGTACAGCGCGGCGCAGGCGGCGGTCGAGTTTGTCCGCAGTAAACGCAAACCGGCGCTATTACATTTAAAAACCTACCGGCTGTTTGGCCATGCCGGTGCCGACGCTGAAGTGGCGTATCGGAAAAAAGAACAAATCGAAGGCGAACTGGAGCAAGACCCACTGCTGTACGCCACCGCATTGCTGTTAAGTCGCGGTGTCGAAACGCCGGCGCAGTTGGCGGCGCAGATTGAACATCTGGATCAGCAAATTGCCCGCGTCGCGCAGGAAGCCACGCAAAGGCCCAAACTCAAAGACGCGGCTGCGGTGATGAAATCCATAGTGCCGCCACCAAGCGGTAAAGCGGCGTTGCCGCTGGCGGACCGTAGCATTGCGCTGGGTTTTGACAAACATAACCTCGGCAAGCCGCAGCATATGGCGAAACTGATTAACTGGACGCTGCATGAAATTTTCGCCCGTTACCCAACCGCGGTGATGATGGGCGAAGACGTTGGTAAAAAGGGCGGCGTGTACGGTGTGACGCAGCAGCTGGTGCAGCAATATGGCCCGAACCGCGTCATTAACACGCTTTTGGATGAACAAAGTATTTTGGGCCTGGGCATCGGTGCGGCGCAGCAGGGCTTACTGGCGCTGCCGGAAATTCAGTTCCTGGCTTATGTGCATAACGCCGAAGACCAAATCCGCGGCGAAGCGGCAACACTGCCGTTTTTCTCCAATGGCCAGTATCAAAACCCGATGGTGGTGCGTATCGCTGGCCTGGCTTATCAGCGCGGTTTTGGCGGGCATTTCCACAACGACAACAGCTTTGCCGTGTTCCGTGACATTCCGGGCCTGCTGCTGATATGCCCGTCCAATGGCGCAGATGCGGCGTTATTGCTGCGTCAGGCGGTTGAGCTGGCGTATCGCGATAACCGCTTAGTAGTGTTTTTAGAGCCGATTGCGCTTTATATGACGCGCGATTTACATGCCCCTGGTGACAACGGCTGGACCTTCGAGTTACCGGCGCCGGATGCGGCATTGCCAGAATTTGGTACGCCTGCCGTTGTAGAGGCGCAGCTGGAAGCCGATGATTCAGGCCAGGCTGATCTGGTAATTGTCAGCTACGCCAACGGCTTTTATCTGTCGCGCCAGGCGCAGCAGGAACTGGCGGCGCAGGGCATTCGCACCCGGGTACTGGATATCCGCTATTTAGTGCCGCTGCATGCTGACAAAATCGCCACGGCGATTGGCGATTGCCGCAAAGTGCTGATTGTTGATGAATGCCGTAAACGCGGCAGCCTCAGTGAAGAGCTGTTCACCGCGCTGCATGAGCTTAAGCCAAACCACTACCACATCAGCCGGCTCTGTGCCGAAGACAGTTTTATTCCGCTCGGCGCTGCGGCCTATCACGTCTTGCCGTCAAAAGGCGCCATTGTTGAGGCCGCGTTAATGTTGCATGGAGCAGAAAAATGAGCAAAAAGACCGCAGTGGTGATTTGCCCGGGCCGGGGCACTTATCAGAAAAATGAATTTGGCTGCTTAAAGCCGTTTTACGACACAGCACTGTTAAACCAAATCGACCGGGTACGGGCATCGATGGGGCTGGAGACAGTGTCCGCACTCGACAGTGCCGACAAATACCTGCCAGCCCGACACCAACTGCCGGTCAATAACGCCGCGCTGATTTATGCCGCTGGCCTTTGTCAGTTTCACGCTATCGATCCGGACGAGTATGAAGTGGTGGCCGTCACCGGCAATTCGATGGGCTGGTATACGGCACTGAGCTGCGCTGGCGTCTGGGATGTCGACAGCGGTACCGAGATCATGTCGGCGATGGCGGGCTTAACCGCCAACTGCCAAGGCATTAACGGCGATGTGGGCGGCCAGCTGATATATCCGGTATTAAACGAACATTGGCAGCCGGACGCGGCGCGGCTGGCTGCTGTAGCGGCGGTGTTACAAATCCCCGGCATGTACCGCTCTATTCAATATGGTGGCTATGCGGTGCTGTCCGGCACCACGCCAGCGGTGAAACAGGCGCTGGCGCAATTACCGCCGGTCGATGAACGTTTCCCGATGCAACTGGCCGGCCACAGCGCCTTTCACAGCCCGCTGATGCAGGACGCTTCCGACCAAGCGCTAGCGCGCTTTGACGCCAGCTACTTTAATCAGCCCAAACTGCCGCTGATTGACGGTCAGGGCCACATCTGGCCGGATTTACCGGTGAATCCAGAGCTGCTGCGGTATTACACCTTCCAAAG
>CAMLNG010000464.1 GCA_946481195.1 uncultured Chromatiaceae bacterium | reverse complement strand
GCTTTGTTACAATACCTCGGTGGTTTGCAAGGCGTGCTGAAAGCATCAGTAGCTGAGCTGGCGACAGTGCCGGGGATCTCGAAAGCGCAGGCTGAATTGATTTACCAGGCTTGTCATAACAACTAAAAAAATGCCCAGAATTGAGATTTATTGATGTGGAATGTGCCTAACCTGTTAACTTTGTTCCGGATTTTTCTAATTCCTGTTTTTGTTTTCTGCTTTTATTCAACTCACGAACATGCCCGTTTTTTGGCGGCTTTTGTTTTTTGGCTTGCTGCTATTACTGATGCGCTGGATGGTTATCTCGCGCGTAAATTGCAACAATCCACAGCTTTTGGCGCCTTTTTGGACCCTGTCGCTGATAAAGCCATGGTCGCTGCCGCTTTGGTGTTGATAGCCGTTGACATGCAAACGCTGTGGGTAACCATCCCGGCATTTATTATGATCAGCCGGGAAATCATTATCTCTGGTTTGCGCGAATGGATGGCTGGTCTTGGCAAAAGCGCCCAGGTCAAAGTATCGGAAATGGGTAAGCTCAAAACGGCGACGCAGATGCTGGCACTGATTGGTTTGATTTGGCAACCGGTGCAGTGGATCACGGACTTAGGCATGTTTTTATTGTTTATTGCTACAGTGCTGACCGTCTGGTCTATGGTGGTTTATTTGCAGGCCGCCTGGAAATATCTGCAACAAAATTAAGCGCTTCGCATACAAAAGCTGCAGGTTTGCTAAAAATTGAGCAAACAGTTCAGCAGTGCCAAGTTTTGAGTTGACGGATTTATTAAACCCAGTAGAATGCAGCTCGTGTTAAGGCAAACGCCTTTTCAGATGAAGCGGGCATAGCTCAGTTGGTAGAGCGCTACCTTGCCAAGGTCGAGGTCACGAGTTCGAGTCTCGTTGCCCGCTCCAAATTAATCTGAAAAGTAGTAGACGGCGGGTTGGCAGAGTGGCCATGCAGCGGATTGCAAATCCGTCCACCTCGGTTCGACTCCGGGACCCGCCTCCATTTAGCTAGTTAAAACACAATCGTTGTCTGCCCGGGTGGTGAAATCGGTAGACACAAGGGATTTAAAATCCCTCGCTCGAAAGGGCGTGCCGGTTCAAGTCCGGCCCCGGGCACCACTTACTGTCAACACCATAGCAGTAAGTAAAAAATTATGCGGGCATAGCTCAGTTGGTAGAGCGCTACCTTGCCAAGGTCGAGGTCACGAGTTCGAGTCTCGTTGCCCGCTCCAAATTAAAGCAAAAAGGTCTTTGGAAACAAAGACCTTTTTGCTTTTGTGGGAAAGCTGCAATTGCTGAAATATGCGCCAGCTGCTCCCGGCCAAGCTGTCTCACGGAAGCTCAATTTTGAGCCAGAGAATCGTCCTCCCCATGGAAAGGGCCAGCCTGTTTTGGACGAACTTCAGCTTGTTTGTGGAAACTTCAATATGGATCTGCTTGCAGATATTATCGGTATGGCCGGCACCTCGCTGGTGGTCGGTGCCTTTTTCCTGTTACAACTCAACAAAGTGTCACCTAAAGGTTTGACTTATAACCTGATGAACCTGACCGGTGCTTTGTTTTTGTTATTCAGCCTCTGTATCAACTTCAATCTGGCTAGTTTTGTCATTGAAGTGTTCTGGATTGCGGCGTCGGTGATTGGTCTGGTGCAGTACCACCGGAGCAGAAAGGCGCAAACAGTAGCGTAAGTAGCAGGCACAAAAACAAACCGGGCAACAAGCCCGGTTTTTTTATGGTCTCTTACCATCAGACCCGCTATAGCCAGAATGGCAGAATCAACCAACAGAACAGCGTGATCAGCAGCACACCGGCAATATTCAGCACAAAACCGGCACGGATCATGTCGCGGATTTGCAGCTGGCCACTGGCAAACACTATGGCGTTGGGTGGAGTCCCGACTGGCATCATAAATCCAAGACTGGCAGCCAGTGCCGCAGGTACCACCAAATAAAGCGGAGATAATTCCAGGCTTAGCGCGACAGGGCCCAGAATGGGGAGAAAGGCCGCAGCGACAGCGGTATTACTGGTCAATTCAGTTAAAAACACGATCAGTAGCGCGACACCGGCAATGATAAACAGCGGCGGCACGCCCTGTAACCCCTGAAACAGCTGCGCCAGCGCATCAGACACGCCATGTTGCTGCAACTGACCCGCCAGACTCAGACCTCCACCAAATAACAGCAGCACGCCCCAGGGTAACTTTTCGCTGTCTTGCCAATTCAGCACTGGCTGGGCAGCTGCCGGGCCTTCAGTTACAGCAGTGCTGCGGGGTTGCCACACTGGCAGTAAAAACAGCGCAAAAGCAGCGGCTAACGCGATGATAGTGTCACTCAGGCTCAGCCCGCTCCATTTACTAAGCAGTGGCTGGAAAATCCAGCACAGCGCAGTCAGCATAAAAACTATTGCAACCTGACGCTGATCAGCTGAAAGTGGCAATGGCCTTTTGTCTAACCGATAGGGCGTAGTTGGCAGCAAATGCAGCCGGAAATAAACCCGGCTCAGCCAAAACCAACAGACCACTGCCATGGCCAGCGCCAACGGTACCCCCAACAGCATCCATTGGCCAAAACCAAGTTTGATCTGATAAGTTTTTTCCAGAAAAGCGGCCAGCAGCGCGTTCGGCGGGGTGCCAATTAAAGTTGCGATACCGCCGATGCTGGACGCGTAAGCCACGCCTAATAACAACGCCGGTGCCAATGCTGCGCGATTGCCTTGCGGCGCTACGGCGACAATCGACAAGGCAATAGGTAACATCATCACGGCTGTGGCAGTATTGGACATCCACATTGATAAAAACGCGGTGATGGCCATCAGCGCCGCCAGTTGCCGGGCGGGGGCACCTCCGACGTGACGTAGCGCACGCTCAGCAATTTGTTGGTGTAAACCGGTTTTTTCCAGCGCAATTGACAGACAAAAGCCACCAAAAAACATAAAAATCAGCGGGTGCGCATAAGGTGAAGTTGCTGCTTCCGCCGAACTGATGCCAAGCAGCGGAAACAACAGCATCGGCAATAACGAGGTGACCGGAATAGGCGCTGCTTCGCTGATCCACCAGATCACCATCCACAGCGTCACACCGCATAATAAACTGGCCGTGCTGCTCAGGCCAGGTACAGTCCAGATACTGAACAATAACAACGCAGCAGGTCCGGCCAGCAACCAGCAGATTTGACGAGGAGACA
>CAMLNG010000463.1 GCA_946481195.1 uncultured Chromatiaceae bacterium | reverse complement strand
CGAGGAAGGCGCGCCTGGCCGCGATCACATGCTGGCGGCGCTTTTGGACGAAGGCACCATGCTCAAAACTACCGAGCAAATGAGCCTGGCGCTGGAGAAACTCGGCTCATCCATTAGTTTTTCTGCCGGCGACGAATATCTGGAAGTGTCGGTGCAAAGCCTGAGCAAAAACCTGCCGCAGACGTTAGAGCTGCTGATGGAAAAACTACTGCTACCGGGCTTTAACCCGCAGGATTTTGAGCGGTTACGCCAGCAAACGCTGCAAGGCATTCAACATGCCGAGAAGGATGCCGGCTTTATGGCTGCCCGCGCTGTGCAGCAATTGATGTATGGGTCTCATATCAGCGCTTATCCAAATCAGGGCACACTGCAGTCGGTGAGTACGCTGACGCTTGCTGATGTGAAAGCTTATGCCCAGCGCTTATTTAAACCAGGCCGGGCTGAACTGATTTTGGTATCTGACCTGCCACAGGCGCAGGTGCTGGCTGAACTGCAACCACGGCTGCAACGCTGGCAAGGGGATGCGCTTGAGCGGCAAGTAAAAATTCCGGACGCGGTGGCCAAAGCCGGCACTATTTATCTCATCGATAAACCCGACGCGCCACAATCTGAGATCCGCATCGTTAAACGCAGCCTGAGCAGAGATTTCACCGGCGAATACTTCCGCGCCGGATTGATGAACTTTGTGCTGGGTGGCAACTTTAACAGCCGGATCAACCTGAACCTGCGTGAAGACAAAGGCTACACCTATGGCGCCCGCAGTGGTTTCAGTGCTGACCGCTATGCCGGTGTCTACAGCGCGTCGGCCGCTGTGCGCGCCGATGTGACCGCGGCCGCGATTGCAGAATTCTATAAAGAAATCAGCCGTTATCAGCAACAGGGGATGACACCGCAAGAACTGGATTTTATGCGTAAAGCTATTAATCAGTCAGATGCCCTCGCCTATGAAACGCCAGGCGCCAAACTTGGTTTTATGGCGGCTATTCTGCAGTATCAGTTATCTGCTGATTTCACCCGGCAGCGCAATCAGATTGTCCGCGATATCGCGCTGGATGAGCTGAATCAGCTGGCAAAACGCCATCTTGACCCGGCAACTTTCAGCGTCGTCGTGGTAGGGCCGTCTAAAACAATACGGCCTCAGCTGGAAAAACTTGAAACGCTGGGCCTGAAGCTGCAGGACTACCAGTTCTGAGCTAACTCAGTTGGCAAAAAAGCCCGTGATCGCGGGCTTTTTTTTATCTGACAACTGCCGCAATCGCCACAGACTGGGTATAGTCGGACATGAACATGGTGTTTCATAGCAGCGCAATACCGACTGCAAATGGGAGTAAGGATGGCGTCACGCTGGCTAAATGGGTGCCTGAGCCTGATGTTGGCTTTGCCACTTTTTGCTTCTGAGCTGCCTGTTACAGAGCTACCGGCAACAAAGCCGCCTGCTGCGCAGCAGCCACCAGCGCCATCCCCACATCAGTTGCTCATCGCCACCAGCCTCAGCCAATCAGAGTTTTCCAGCCAGATAGAACAGCAATTACGCCGGGCTTATGGCCGGCTTGGTTATCAGATGCAATTAGTCCGGCTGCCGGCCGGACGTTCGCTGCAGATGGCCAATCGCGGATTGTATGACGGCGAATTATTCCGCATTGACGGTATAGAGCAGGAATTCAGTGCACTGAAACAAGTGCCGGTCCAGCTGGCGACTATTGAACTGCTGGCGTTTGTCCGGACTGAGCAACTGAAAACCTTGCAAAACTGGACACTGATGAAAAATCTGCGGGTCGGTTTTGTCCGCGGTTTTCGTTTAGCTACCCAGGTTGAATACGCCGGGCATCCTGTGGCAGTGACAACATTAGATCAGGCAGTCGGCATGCTGACACAAGGCAAAATTGATGTATTGCTCGAAGACCGGCAGTCGGTACTGAGTGTAGTACCAGCCAAAACCGAGCAGGTGGGTATTTCAGCCCTGCCTGGCGTGTTAGCCAGCGCGGGCTTGTTCCATTACCTGCATCAGCGTCACAGTGATTTAATCGAACCCCTGGCAACAGTGCTGAAAAAGTCGCTGACCAGCAGCAAAGACAAAAGAACGCGTCCGACAGCGACAACCTCTCAGGACGAGTAACAAAGAAAAAAAATCCCTGCCAGGCAGGGATTTTCATTACTTCAATCGGTTTTACCGCCAGTGGCTATTTAGCTAAAGACGCATCGCGGGCGGCTTTAAACTCTTTGCCTTCATACCAGTTTGGCCAGGCGCTGGTGTCATCTGCCAGCTCACGGCCGACACGGTAATACAGGAACATGTCCTGCTGCGCGCCACGTAAGTCCCAGCTGTCGCTGTATTCGTCTTCGACCTTGTGGTAACAGCACTTGGTATACTCTTCCTGCTGTTTGATGCCCCACTCTTTGCCGTGGTCCACGTTGTCTACCCCACCTTTGGCGTACAACATCGGCACGCCTTTTTTCGCCAGGTTAAAGTGGTCTGAGCGGTAATAAGAACCGGCAGACGGTTTGGTTTCAGGTGCGATATATCGGCCCTGTTGTTCGGTGTATTTCTGCAGAATCGCTTCCAGTTCAGAATTGCCATAACCGACAACTGTCATGTCTTTGACCGGACCGTCCACGTTAATCACGTCCATATTGATACCGGCCACCGTTTTATTCAGCGGGAACACCGGATGGTTGGCATACCAGGCAGAGCCCAACAAACCACGTTCTTCCGCCGTCACGGCAACAAAGGCAATCGAACGTTTTGGTTTTGGCTGCGCGGCAAAATATTCAGCCATCGCAATCAAAGCACCGGTGCCTGAGGCATTGTCTTTGGCACCGTTAAAGACTTTGTTTTTCGGATTGGCGAAATCCAGGCCGAGGTGGTCCCAGTGCGCCATGTACAAAATTGCTTCATCCGGCTTTTCGCTGCCTTCGATAATGCCAACCACGTTGCCCGACGTCAGCTCACGCACATTACTTTTCACCGACACTGAGGCTTTGATGCCAAGCGGAATTGGCGCAAAATCTTTGCTCAGTGCTTTTTTGCGCATCGACTCGATATTTTCACCGATGACACCAAACAGCGTATTGGCTGATTCAGTGGTGACCCAACCTTCAATCGCCGCACGATCGGCGTTTTTGTTTGGATTGATCAGGTCAAATTTAGTGGCAGAACCGCCGGCGACTACATGCCAGCCATAAGATGC
>CAMLNG010000462.1 GCA_946481195.1 uncultured Chromatiaceae bacterium | reverse complement strand
GATTCTAGCCGGTGAATGGTGGCGACTCTGGACTGCACATCTGCTGCATACCAACAGCTGGCACTTGCTGATGAATCTGGCCGGTCTTATCGTTATTATCATGCTGCACGGCAATTATTATCGCTCCTGCGCTTTTGCCTTTTTACTCTTTGCCGGTTTTGTGTTGATTAGCCTTGCTTTGTTGTTCTGGAGCCCGGCGATCAGCCTTTATGTTGGTTTGTCCGGCTGGCTGCACGCCCTGCTGGTCTATGGCGCCTGTGAAGATGTACGGCGGCACTGGTCCAGCGGCTGGCTAATCCTGGCCGGTGTTGCGGCGAAAGTGAGTTGGGAGCAATGGCAAGGCGCCAGCAATGATTTAGTCATGTTGATTGAGGCCGATGTAGCCGTCGACGCGCATTTATACGGCGCGGTGACCGGCCTGACTTTGTTTGTGCTGTTGCTTAGTTTTCAACAGTTTAAACCGCGTTCAATCGCTTAAAACGCCGGTGCAAACTCATACTGACACTCAGCACCACTGGACGGATGCTGAAAACGGACCTGACAGGCATGCAGGCACAAACGCGCTGTGGCCTGACGCACTGCCGGTGGCGCGTAAAACACGTCGCCGAGAATAGGATGGCCGAGACTTGCCAGATGCAGGCGTAATTGGTGAGACCGCCCGGTCACCGGCTCTAACAATACCCGGCTGACATCGCGCTGCACATCGTACTGCAGACGTTGAAACAAAGTGCGCGACGGTTTACCGTTTTGCCGGCAGATTTTATACAAAGGCCGGTGCTCAGGATCAGCGGCAATAGGCAGGTCAATTTCCCCCTGCTCCGGAATCTCCCCAGTCACCAGCGCCTGATAATATTTTTTGATAGTCCGGGCCTGAAATTGTTTACTTAGATGCGACAAGGCTCTTTTATTCAGCGGCAGCAGCAATAAACCCGACGTATCGTAATCCAGCCGGTGCACCACCTGCGCGCCCGGAAACTCAAGCTGCACACGACTAATCAGACAATCATGGTTTGCCGGATGACGACCGGGCACAGTCAATAGCTGCGCCGGCTTATAGACGACCAACAAATCTTCATCCTGCGCCAGTAGTTGCCAGGGTTCAGCGGTCGCTGGCAAAACGGCGAGGTCAGTCAAATCAGTCATGCAAAATTCCACAGCATAGAAAACGCGGCATTATAAAGGCCGGCGCTTTTAATGCGCCAGAAATTCGCTAAAATCCGTTTCTTTTTCTGCAGGAAAATTTGCGTTTGAGCACTGCAATCTCATATCAGCCTCCCGGGTCGCCCTGGCCGCAAATCCTCTATCAGGACAAAGATGTGTTGGTGGTGGCTAAACCCTCAGGTCTGCTAAGCAACCCGGGCCGTGCACCAGAACTGCACGACTCAGTGCAGAGCCGCCTCGCCGCACAATTTGAGCAGCTGTATCTCATACACCGGCTGGACATGGCAACCTCAGGTCTGATGGTTTTTGCACTTCGCCGAAAAGCCGAAGCGGCGTTAAAACAACAGTTTGCTGGCCGCAGCATTGATAAAACCTACTTAGCCAGAGTTGCCGGCGTGCCAACTTCTGCAGCGGGCTGTATCAATTTGCCGCTTGGGCCTGTGCCGGATTTGCCCGCAGGCGCTGCACCGCGTCATCAGGTTTGTTTGGATAATGGTAAAGCCGCGACTACCTACTACCACACTTTATGGCACGATACCGACTCGGCGCTGCTGCAACTTAAACCGATCAGCGGGCGCTCACATCAACTGCGCGTGCATTTACAACATCTCGGCCATCCGATACTGGGCGACGCCATCTACGCGGATACAGCGCAGCAGCAGGCCGCGCCCAGATTGTTATTGCACGCCACCAAACTGGCATTTTTCCAGCCCTATAGCGGTGAACGTCTGGAGTTTTTTTGTCCGCCGGACCTTGCTGATTTTAGTCTTGAAGCATTGCCGCCGCTTTTGAGCGACGAGCAGATGCTAAAGCTCTGACAGTCTGTATCTGAGGCAAAAAAAAGCCCTGCACTGCAGGGCTTAGTTTTTTTATGCGTTACAGCGTGCGATCAAACAGCTTTTCAATCCGCCGGTACTCATCCAGCCAGCTGCTTGGCTGGCGGAAACCATGCGGTTCAACCGGGAAAATCGCCGTTTCAAAACTATTGATTTCATGTTCAATCAGGCGCTGCACCACGCGGACCGAATCCTGGAAGAACACGTTATCATCGACCATCGGCGAGTTAATCAATAACTGACCTTTTAAGCCTTGAGTGAAATAAATCGGCGAGCTGCGCTCATACGCGATGGGGTCCACATCCGGCGTGTTCAGGATGTTTGACGTGTATGGGTGATTGTAATACGCCCAGTCGCCGACCGGACGCAGCGCCGAGCCTGCTTTAAACAGCTCTGGTTGCTTAAACATCGCCATAAAAGTCATAAAACCGCCGTAAGAACCACCGTAAGTGCCAATCCGGCTGCGGTCGACATGGGCGTTTTCCACCAGCCAGTTGACGCCGTCAGCTAGATCTTCAATTTCCGGCGTCCCCATCTGGCGGTAAATAGCAGTACGCCAGTCGCGACCATAACCTTTTGATGCCCGGTAATCCATATCAAGCACCACATAACCTTTTTGCGTCAGCAGGTTGTGGAAAAAGAATTCACGGAAATAACTGGACCAGCCTAAATCGCTGTTTTGCAGATAACCGGCGCCATGGTTAAAAATCACCGCCCGGCGCTTTTCACCTTGTTTGTAGTCTTTTGGCAGATACAACTTGGCATAGACCGGTGCTTTGCCATGGCTCGACGGTACCGCTACGACCTGCGGTGCCTGCAACGCCATTTGTTGCAGTTCATTAGACACTGTGTAGGTCAGGCGTTTTAATGCCGCATTCGGCTGATTGTCCATCACATACAGCTCTTCCGGCTGCAGCGAGGTGGAATAACGTACCAGCAATTTGCTTTCATCCGGTGCGAGTTTAAAACTGACGTTGCCGGTCAGCTGTGTCAAAGCCTGTGACTGACCACTGTCGAGCGCCACTTTAAACACATTGTAAATGCCCGGATGCTGCGCATTGGCGCGGTAATACACAGTGCGGCCGTCACGGCTCAGTACTGGCTGGCTGACTTCAAAACTGCCGCTGGTCAGCTTTTTCGCCTCGCCTTTTAACGGTTTCAGGTATAAATGCGAATAACCGCTTTGTTCGGACAGGAAATACA
>CAMLNG010000461.1 GCA_946481195.1 uncultured Chromatiaceae bacterium | reverse complement strand
CGGATGTTCTGGTTTTCAGTATGGTTTTACCTTTGATGAGAAGGTTAATGACGGCGATCTGACCATTGAAAAACATGGTGTGACCATGGTGGTAGATCCGATGAGTCTGCAATACCTGGTCGGTGCTGTGGTTGACTACACTGAAGGTCTGCAAGGCAGCCGCTTTATCGTGCAAAACCCGAATGCCACCACAACTTGTGGCTGTGGTTCCAGTTTCTCTGTCTGATCTCTGCTTGTCACCGGCCAGTTTCACACTGGCTGGTCTGTCCTCCCTGTTTTTACCGCTGTTTTTTTCAACGAATCTTACATCCATCGCGGACTTGTACTAGAATGGCGCCGCTTTTCTAACAAAAATATTACGATTAAATGATGTTTGTCGCAGAGGTTACTGCGGCTTTTGTAGCAGCCTGTCCGGGGTTTGTAAGCTATCCGGTTGATTTAAAACAATAAATTACATGGTTGTTACGCGAGTGTATCGCTCTGGACAAATTTTAACTGTTGTAACTGTACGCTCGTCGCATCCTATGGTTTAATGAACCGATTTTTATTGCTTATTGGGACACCAATAAGGTTTGGATTTTTATTTGGCAGGAAGTGTTTTACATAAAAAAAGCGTTCAACGCTGGGAGACTATTTAGTTATGAAAGGTACCAAAAGCGTCATTTCTGACGAAAATAAAAGATTGTGCTTGTGGCTGAAACGCCAGCGCCAGGATAAAGGACATACCATGCGCAGCCTCTCTGAAGTATTAGGCACACCACATTCTTTTATTGGGAAAGTAGAGAATCAGGAACGTCGTTTAGATGTCGTGGAATTTGTCCGGTATTGCCAGGCATTGGAAGTGGACCCAGCGGAAGGATTACGGCAGGTGACTCAGCCTTAAGCGCTGAGCCACCCGCATAAAAAAGCCTGCATTTGCAGGCTTTTTTTATGTACAGGATGTACGGTACAGTGAATCAGGGATTTCAGGATGCCAAGCTGTTGGCATCCTGCCTGATAAACGCTTTGAACTCTGCGAAAAGTAACAATGCAGGTACGTGGTACCCAGAGCTTTTCGGTGATGGACAGGAAGTGACGGCATTTACGCCAAGTGTTGCTGTTATAGTTGTTGTCCACGCTTTTTCAGCAAAAACATGATGTACCATAGCAGGCCGAGCGCCGGCAGCACCATTAGCGAGGTGAGCAAGAAAAACAACGACCAGTCGCCGCCGAGCCAGTCGACTAAACTGCCGCCAAATGAAGCCATCGAGGTACGGCCAAAATTGCCGACCGATGCTAATAATGCGTACTGGCTGGCTGAAAATGCCACGCCGGTAAAAGCCGATAAAAAAGATACAAAAGCCCCAATTGAAAAGGCGGTGGTAAAGTTATCCAGAATAATAGTCCAGAATAACAACTGTTCATCCGGGCCAGTTTGCGCCAGCCAGGCAAACATCAGATTACTGGCAGCCATCGCGAGGCCGCCAATCACCAGACCTTTAAACACGCCAAATCGTGTATTCAGCAGACTACCGAGCAGGGTAAAAAACACTGTAGCTCCCCAGCCGATGAGTTTTGAATATTCAGCGATTTGCTCATTGGAAAAACCCACTTCCCGGTAGAACTGGATCGACATCCGCCCGAGAAAGGATTCGCCTAATTTGAAGGTCAGAATAAACAAAATCAGCAACACTGAGACTTTCAGGCCATTACGCCGCACAAATTCAGCGAAAGGTTCAAGTACAGTAACCTGCAGCCAAAGCAGCGCCGGATGAGATTGGTTGTTTTGGTAGCGCTCCGCCGCTTTTTGCTGCAACAAATCCCGGTTGGAATCAGGTTCACGCACGAACAAAGTGCCAAGTGCGAGCGCGGCCAGCAAAGCCGCGAGTCCCAGATAAATAGCTGACCAACCGTAGCTGTCGGCATAGTGGAATGCCAGATAACCCGGTAGAGAATAGCCGGTCCACCAGCCGGCAACACCCATCGCTGCAGCGGCAGGCAGTTTCTGCGCTTCCTGGCCAATAATATCAATGCGGTAGCCGTCGATAGCAACATCCATACTGGCAGCTGCGGCTGCTACAGCCAACGCGAGCAACGAAGTCCACATCAGACTGACTGCCGGATTTGTCATCGCAATACCCAGGGTAAACAACATAATCAACAGTTGCAGAGACAAAATCCAGCTGCGGCGCTGGCCAAGTTTATGTGTGAGATAAGGCAGCTTTACACGGTCCAGTAACGGCGCCCAAAGAAAGTTGATGGCATAAACCGCGGTTACAGAGCCAAAGTAGCTGATCGCTGCACGGGATAAATTGGCGTCTTTTAACCAGCCGGTCATGGCACTACTGATTAACACCCAGGGATATCCGGAAGAACAGCCAAGCAGAAAAATAAACCAAAGGCGGGGATCTCGGTAAATCCGGAGGCTGGCTAACCAGCCCTGTTCCGGGCGCACGACTTCAGACATCCGGCATGACTCCAGCACGGGCAGAAAGAAAGACGCCACATTAACAAAGCGCTTAGTGCAAAGCAAAGTAACAATTCAGGGGCGCACGCCAACAAATTCGGCTGGGCCTTGAGTTTTTCCCAATAAATAGCCCATACATTGCTGCAGCTCGCGTCTTAGACGGCGGTTGGATTTTAATTCGGCTTCAGAGCTGAGTTCGAGTTGATAAATCAGATGCCAAAACACCATTTCACGGAACGACTGCGGAACTTTGTTGCTGACGTGCAGTTGGGCCCATTCTTCCAGCGTATCCCAGACAAACAAATGCATTTCCCGGTGTGGTAGCTGCCCGCGCAGATACCGGGACAGGAAAAACACCAGTTGCTTAGATTTTTGCTCCAAAAATGTATCTAACATCAGGACACCCTGCTAAACAAAGGTGGCGTTTGGCCACTTTGGTTAACCCGACAACAGGTGCGGGTTGAACGACACAGTGCTGCAGTAACAGCACTGTGACTAGGGCAAGTATAGACGGTATTATTTAGCGGGAAGTAATATTGCGCGGGCAATGACAACAGGTTTTTTCGGCACGTTTTCCCAGCCGAGTTTCTCGTTCAGTCCGGTTTCGAGTTTGCGGATTTTCTCGATGGTTTCTATGCCTTCAACGACATTGCCAAACACAGCATAGCCCCAGTCTTTACCCGGGTTTAAGCTGGTGTTTTCATTGAGGTTTATAAAAAACTGATTCGAAGCCGTATGTGGGCCTTTCTCCTGATGTGCCA
>CAMLNG010000460.1 GCA_946481195.1 uncultured Chromatiaceae bacterium | reverse complement strand
CAGCAGCCTGATGTTTCCGGTTCAGGCCAGCTGGCAGCGCGATAAAGCCGAGTTGCTGGTGCGGCTGAAAAACGTCGGGCAGACCGTTTTACCGCTCAGGTATGTGGCAAAGGATGCGGCGCTGCAGCAGGCGACGCGGCAGCAAATGCTGCACAGTTTTTTCCTCGGTATTTTATTATTTGCCGCATTGCTTGCAGTGCTGCTGGCAACTGTGACCCGTCAGCACAGCCTGCACCTGTTTAGCGGTTTGCTGTTGTGTATCGCGGCGGTACAGGCTGAACTCAATGGTTTGCCTTTTCAGTGGTTATGGCCAGAGACGCCGGGCTGGAATCATCTGACGGAATGGTGTCTGCCACTCGCCGTGTTCAGCTGCAGTGGTTTTGTCCGCAGTTATTTTCAGCTGCAAACCGGCTGGTTAGCGCGGTTGTTTGGCTTGCTGATGGCCGCGGCCGTGTTGTTGTTTGCTGCGACCCAGGTTAGCGCGCTGCTGCAATCCTATGTCTGGCAAAGCCAGCTGAAACAGCTGGCGGTTTATCTGATGCAGTTGTGTGTGCTGGCAACGTTAATCACTGGCTTGTGGATGCTGAAAACCCAGCGCCGCAAGGCGATATTATTTTTACTGCCGATGTCGGTACTGATGCTGAGTGTGGTGCTGGCGGCCCTGCGTGCTTTGGGTTTTATCGCCGAATCGGCTTTCACTCGTTCAGCGCTGGAGCTTGGTACCACATTGGCTGCAGTACTGATGACCAGCAGTCTGGTGCTTGGCATCTATCTGGAAAAAGCCTGGCAGGCGCAAGTGCAGCAAGCCTTGCTGGAGCGTAACGAGCAGCTGAGTAAACTGCAGCAGCTGGAACTGAACCGCTCGAAAATCGCGCCTTTTTATGGCCTGGGCTCAAGGCTGGCGCTGGTGGAACTGCTGAATTATGAGCTGCAGCAGCACAGGTCGCGCTACCGGTTGTTATTACTCGAATTTAAGCAATATAGCCGGATTGAGGCCGTGTTAGGCCGGCGTCAGGCGACTGCTATTGTCAATGCGTACGTCGATTCCTTGCTGGTGTTATGTCAGCGTCACGGCACCGCAGTGGTTAGTCTCGGCGCTGAGCGGCATCAGACGTTGTTCTCGCTGGCGACTGACCGTTTTGCGCTGCTCGTGCAGCAGACCGATTTTGTGCCTGTGCTGACCGGCATCCGCAAATTGCTGCATCAGAAATTCACCGTCGATGGTTTTACCCCTGACTTCAAACCCCATTACGCTTCAGTCACTGTCAGCAGCGAGTTCGGTCAGGATGCCGAAGAGCTGATCGCACATGCGGCGCTGGCCATCACTTTTGTGCAAAAGACCGCAGGTCACCTCGGCTATCAGCATCAGCTTGGCGCCGACAGCCGGCAGCGGTTGGCGTTGGTTGCCGGGTTGGCGCATGCCTGTAACGCCGGTCAGTTCAGTTTGTTGTTTCAGCCTTTACTGCAGGTCAGTACCCAGCAACCTTATGGCGCTGAAGCCTTTATCCGTTGGCAGCATCCGCAGTTTGGCCCGGTGTCGCCGGCGGTATTTATTCCGCTGGCGGAAGAGGCCGGGTTGATGAGTACCATCACTGCCTGGGTCTATAAAGAAGTGCGCAAGGTGCAGAATCAGTGGTTGGAGCAACGCATCATGTTGCCCATTTCAATGAATCTGTCGGCGCAGGATCTGGAGAATCCGGCGCTGATTAACAGCATTTTGCAGCATGAACAAAAATATCCGCCGGCGCAGCGGGTGAAGTTTGAACTGGCAGAAAGTGCGCTGGCGCCGGATTCGCCGGCGGTGCACAAGTCGCTGCAGTTGCTGAAACAAGCTGGCAGCACTCTGGTGATGGACGATTTTGGCGCCGGTCAGTCGATGCTGACCAAGCTGGGGAATTTACCGGTCAGCGAGCTGAAAATCGACATGGCGCTGCTGACTATGCTCGACACTCACCGTGAGCAATTGCTGGCAGGAGCTATCAAACTGGGCAAAGCGCTGGAGATGACGGTGATTTGTGAGGGCGTCGAGCAGCAGCGGCAGCTGGACTTTTTGACGTTAAATGGCATTGATGCGGTACAGGGTTATTTGATAGCAAGGCCGATGCCGGCCCCTGAAGTGCCGCGCTGGCTGGCAAAACTGCAAGGAAAGGGCGCTGCGCCGGTAAACCAACCGCAGCAAGCCTGAATTCGCCGGCAAGCCGGTTGAATCGGCCTCAGCCCTTGAGATGCGCACAGTGCTGCCCCATTATATAACCATCTCCGGCCCGGTATGCGGGCGCTTCGACTCTGCAGGTTCGCTATGAGCAATATCCTTTTAGAATTTACCGGTTTACCGCCTTTTAGTCAGATCACGCCCGATGCGGTCAAACCCGCGGTTGAACAAGCTTTAGAACGCTGTCGTGCAGCGGTAGAGCAGGCGGTCGCCACCCGGCCAGTCAGCTGGCACAGCCTGTGTGCCACCGAAGAGAGCGCTGATCATTTAAGCCGGCTCTGGTCGCCGGTGTCGCATTTAAATTCAGTGTTGTCATCGCCGGAACTACGTGAAGCTTATGAAAGCTGCCTGCCGCTGTTATCCGATTACAGCACCTGGGTCGGGCAACATGAAGGCTTGTATCAGGCCTATCAGGAACTGGCACAAAGCAGCGAATATGCCTCATTGACACCAGCCCAGCAAAAAGTCATTCAGAACGCATTGCGCGATTTTAAATTGTCCGGCATCGGCCTGCCGGAAGCGAAAAAACAACGTTACGGCGAAATTCAGAGCCGCAGCTCAGATTTAGCTTCGACCTTCTCCAATCATTGCCTGGATGCAACCCAAGCCTGGTTTAAGCATGTCACTGATGCCGCAGCATTAACCGGCTTACCGGAAGACGCCTTGCTGGCTGCGCAGGAAGCAGCAGCGGCGCGTGAAGTCGAAGGTTATGTGTTTACGCTGGAGTTCCCGAGTTACATTGCCGTGATGACTTATGCCGACAATGCAGCGCTGCGGCAGGAAATGTACAGCGCTTATTGCACCCGGGCTTCGGATCAGGGCCCGACCGCGGGTCAGTTTGATAACAGTCCGCTGATTGAAGAAACGCTGGCGCTGCGGCACGAACTGGCACAACTGCTTGATTTTAACAACGCCGCAGAAGAATCCCTCGCCACCAAAATTGTGGAAAACCCGCAGCAAGTGCTCGATTTCCTGGAAGATTTGGCTCGTCGGGCCAAAC
>CAMLNG010000459.1 GCA_946481195.1 uncultured Chromatiaceae bacterium | reverse complement strand
GGCTTCGTCAATAAAAGCGGTCCATTGTTGTGCTGAGGCGGTTTGGCAATACTGCTCAGGAGCACGGACAAAGGCGATGCATTCACTTTTCATTTAACAGCGCCTCAATCTCGTTTATTGCCAGCTGACCGTCATTGTATTCAAAGCAATAACCTTCAACAGCGCTACTGAGCCGACATAAAGTGTCATAGCCAGTTTGCCCCATCACACTGTAGTTAAAGCTGTTCACTGCTAACTGCATAAAAAGATGTGATTGGGTTAAAGCATATCCAGACAACCCTTGCACAGCAGCATTAAATTTCGGGAAGATCACCAGACGCGGCTCGGCAGTTACTTCTCGATTCTGCCAGCTTATGGCTGTCGGTTGCAGATAAGCCATGGTGCCTTTGTGAGTCTTTTCAGTTTTTTGGTACAGCCCAGCGTCTGGGAATAATCGGTTAATGACGGCTAAAGAATTGTTTTTCAGGCTCAGTGGGCGGACACAAGGCACAATAACACCGCTGTGTGGGTCGACCATACAATGTTCGTCAGACAATAAGCGCCAGCCTTGCAACATCATCATGGCACAGAGTGTACTTTTGCCTGAACCGGGTGGCGCAGGCAGGATCACCGCAGCGCCATTTTTCTCCAACACCGCTGCGTGAATGCACAAAAACCGGCTTTGATAAGTCGCCACACACCAATTCAGTCCCCATTCGAACATAGGAACTGCCTGTGAAGGATCTGCGTAGCGGAAATGTTGATGACCAAGTTGAAACGCCATGCTACCGCCAGGTTGCCAGAAGCGGCTTTTATAACTGACCTTAAAGTCGTATATAGAGTCCAGATCATTAGCAATCAGGATCTCAGGCGGGTAGAGGTCGCTGAGCTGATGATACAAGTGGCTTGAGCTGGTGTTGATATGGAATTTAAAAGGAGCAAGTTCGAGCGCAAAGGATTTGGTCATATCAAGGTGGACTCTGTCTCTCCTGACGGAATAGCCTCGGTGGCTGTTTTGACATCCGTGGTATGGGTCCAGCGATTAAAAATGATTTTATCAGCGTTGTCCAGACAATCAAAAACAACAAAAGCACTAACGGATTCAGGTTCGAATCCGAGTAGTGCTTTTACGTAGAGTGGCGCTGATTTCAAAATCAGAGCGGAGACATGTATAACTTAAACAGGCTGTGCAGGTCTTTCAGTCGGCCTTCAGACTTAGCACTCCAGTAAGCGTTAATCAATTCCTGTGGTTCTGGGAAACATTTATCAGTGCCATAGCGAGACGTATATTCCGGGTGACGTTCCCAGATAGCACCGATGATCGCGGCGATAGCATATTTCTCAGGGCAATCGCCACCCTTAAGAATAGAACCAACTTTGCCAATCATACCCGGGCACACTTTAGATGCGTCTGTATCGCCTTTCACCAACACACTGTTGAAGTTTGCAGGCATCCGTGAGCTATTTTTATTGTAATCGACTGGTTTAGTCGTTACCCATTGCTTATTTGCAGCAAGAGTAGAGGTAGGGCTGTTAGTGACAATCACAGCTGATGAACCTTTTTTCACCTTACTCCACCAAGTGTTAAAACTGTACATATCGCAAGACAGCTTGGTGTAGCGGTAATAAGTTTTGCCAGATTGCTTTTTAGATTCAACTGTGCAAAGTGTCGCCCAGTAAGTCGATAACAGCCAATCTTCAAAGTCAGCATTAAATGCTGAAATGATTTGAGAGATGCTGGACCATTGCGGGCGCTGGTAGGCAGTCTTACTAGTTTCAGACGTTGCCGATGCAACAGCAGAACCAGAGTTACTCAGGCTGGTCTCGCCTGGCGTGCAGTTTAATTCAACGCAACCCCATGCTTTGCCACTTTTTAGAGACAGTACCGCTGGAACTGATACTGCACTGGCCTGTAACAAAAACTTGCGGCGCGATAATGCTTTTTGCGCACTGCGCTCAGGCTGCTGATCCATTTGAGCTTGTTGAGCTTCGTTCTGCTGATTCATCGTAATACCTCGAAATCCGATTCATTTGTGATTAGCAAAAAGCCTGCCACAATTGCAAGTTGCTGTTTCTTAAGACTTAAATAACTTTGTCAGAAAGGTGCATCTTACAACCGTAAAGAATTCTGACATGCATTATTTTACATCCGTAACGAAGTGTATTCTACACGGCAAAAAATTGCCTGACCACCGCTGATTGAGAACAATCTGCAGTATTAAATGTTACTGATATAACTGAATAATTGTTTCAGCAATGCCATTGCTTTGGCATCGTCTTGTTTTGTTTCGGCGCAGGCTTCCAGCTGTAAAACAAAATCGTCCAGTGTTCTGGCCGGTTGTTCACTGCCAAACTGAAGTTGATCTTTGCAGTAACGTTGCCATTGAGCCAGCTCTACATGACTGAGTGATTCCGGGTAATTACGGGCCCGGAAGCGAAACATCAGCTGATTCAGGCGGTCATCCTGAAACATGGGCGGCGCAACAGCCAGTTGTTGCGGCGATATTTGATGAACTTGTGGTAACAGCCGCCTGTCATGGTCTGAGATAAAACCCTGATACAGACTGAAGTCCGGATTGGGCGTCGTCTGCGCCGGTTCTGACTGCTGGTATACGTCCAATAGTAAGGCACTGAACTGCGCTTGGTGGTGACGCAGAACTTCAAGATGGCGCAGACATTCTGCTCTGTTAATGCCGAGATCTGCTGCGCGTTCAGCGGATAGAGTTTTGGCCGGCGCAAGTACAGGGCACTTATTCAGATGCACCAGCTTAATGGCCGGTCGTACCTCATCTTCAGCTAAGTCAGTGGCTTTGGCGTATAAGCGGCGGCGTAACTCTGTCGTGTCGAGAGACAATAAAAGACTCGGGTCCTGCTGCAAATTAAAACAAATCACCGCGTTTTTGTTGGTAGGATGATAAGCGATTGGCACAATCCAGCTACAGCAGCCTTGCAGAGCCGGATAACGTGACGAAACGTGCGTTAACGGAGTCAGGCCTGCAACATCAATCAGCGCGCTGAGCTGATTTTTTTGCCGGTGCTGAAACAGATAATCAAATAACCGGGGCTGAGCTTTTCGGATCAACGCTGCCAGCGCTATAGTGGCATAAACATCGCTGCTGGCGTCGTGGGCGTGCAGATGTTCTATCTGATTGGCTTTGGCTAAATCCTCCAGTTTAAAACTAGGGCTGCCATCTTCTTTCAACGGCCATTTTATACCTTCCGGTCTTAAGGCATAACAGGC
>CAMLNG010000458.1 GCA_946481195.1 uncultured Chromatiaceae bacterium | reverse complement strand
CTGGTGGGACCAACCCTGGTGGCAATGGCTCATTCTGCACACGCCACTGTGGTATCGCCAGCATTTAGGCCGTAAAGCCCGCCGCGTCAGTGCCAGCGACAAAATGGCCAAATCTGCGCTCATCATGGATGTAACACCGGAAGAAGTGCCGAAAGTGATGACAAGTCACCAGGTGCAGCACCTGATCCATGGTCATACCCACAGACCGGCCGTGCACGAATTACAGCTGCCGGACGGCAGGCCGGCATTGCGTTATGTACTGGGCGACTGGTACCAGCAAAGTGCCTATCTCGAGGTACGGCCCTCCGGCTGGCAACTACATTTTGCCGCGCTGCCAGCTGACACAGACCTTCAGAACACAGATTAAACACGATGAATTACGCCGACCTGCTGACCCCTGTCCATCAATTTTTATTGTGCCGTACACCACAGGCCTGGATTGATAAAGCCAAAGAGCCGGCGAATTTGCCTGTGTTATTACAGGACCATTTGCTCTGTGAATTAAAAGCAGCACAAACCGCAATGCTGCTGCTGCGTAAATATGCGGTCGACAAAGACGGTTCGATGGCCCTGCTGGAATGGCTAAAACCGTTTGAAGCTTTTGCTTACCGTTTTATTGGCGATGCCAGCTCTTTGCGCAACAATGTCAAATTAAGCCGCAATCTGGCCGGCCGGCCGGATGTGCCCTATAGCAATGATATTATTGAGAAAATGGTGCTGCTTATTCGCGAAGAATTACACCATTTTTATCAGGTGCTGGAAATTATGCAGTCGCGTGGCATTTCATACAGCAACATCAGCGCCGGCCGTTATGCCAAAGGGCTGATTAGTGCCTGTAAAACTCACGAACCGCAGATCCTGGTCGACAAACTGATTTGCGGCGCTTTGATTGAAGCGCGCTCCTGTGAACGATTTGCTGCACTCGCCGAAGTGGTTGACGCTGAACTGGGTCAGTTTTATTTGTCTTTATTGCGTTCAGAAGCCAGGCATTTTGAAGATTATCTGACTTTGGCACAGCAAATTTCCGCCTCTGATATCCGCCCGCGGCTTGAGCATTTCCTGCAGATTGAAGCTGAGCTGATCCAAAGCCCGGATGCAGATTTTAAATTTCATAGCGGCAGCCCTATCTGATCTGATTTTCTTGCTTTATCCGTATTCTATGCAGGCCGACTTGACGACTTTGCGTCTGTTAGCCATACCTTATTTATGAGTGTTCCGTTGTCACTCTGAGACCTCACCTGTAGCAGTAGACAAGGATAACGAAAATGATTCTAAACCACTTATGGGGCTTATACGCTCATCCGAAAGAAGAGTGGCATACCATCGATAACCGCCACGAAAGTTTAAAATATAGCCTGACCCACATTCTGTTGGTCGCTCTCATCCCGTCTGTTTGTGCTTATTTTTCCGCAGTCAATATCGGCTGGAGTATCGGTGTCGGTGAACCTATCCGCCTGACTTCAGAAAGCGCGTCGATGCTGGCTGTGGCCATGTATATCGCGCTGATTGGTGGAGTCTTTGCGCTGGCTTATCTGGCGCACTGGATGGCCCATACTTTTGGCTCAGAACCTACATATACACAAACGCTGGAACTGGCATCTTACACGTCGACTCCATTATTTATGGTGGGCCTGGCGTCGCTGTACCCTGAATTGTGGTTTGTGATGTTAGTAGGCCTGGCTGGTTTGTCGTACTCAGTCTATCTGCTGTACGTCGGTGTCCCTATCCTGATGCACATTCCGGAAGAGCGCGGTTTTATTTATGCCAGTTCAGTGGTGACCTGCGGTTTAATTCTGCTGGTGTGTATTCTGACCGCAACTGCAATCTTGTGGAGTTCTGGTTTCGCGCCGATGTTTACACATTAGGCATTGCCAAATAATAGAAAAGGAGCCGAGGCTCCTTTTTTATTTCCGGCGAGACTGTCTTAACTTTCGTTATACAGTTCCAGATTCGCGGCCATGGCGGCTGCTTTTAATGCTTTGGAGTCCTCGCTGCGCGCAGCGTCCAGGCGGTTCAGATATTCCTGCGAAATATCGTTGGTGACGTAAACGCCGTCAAAGACCGACGTTTCAAACTTCTTAATTGCCGGGTTTTCGTCACGGACTGCGCCAATCAGATCTTCTAATGACTGGAAAATCAAACCATCAGCACCGATGATTTTACAGATGCTTTCCACATCATGGCCATGTGCAATCAGTTCATTGGCTGATGGCATATCAATACCATAAACGTTCGGGAAACGAATTTCCGGAGCAGCAGAAGCGAAGTAGACTTTGCTGGCACCTGCTTCCCGTGCCATTTCGATAATTTGGCCAGACGTAGTGCCGCGCACAATAGAATCATCCACCAGCAGTACGTTTTTGCCTTTAAATTCTTGCTTGATAGCATTCAGTTTGCGCTTGACGGACTTCTTACGCTCACCTTGACCAGGCATGATAAAGGTACGGCCGATATAGCGGTTCTTCACATAACCCTGACGATATGGCAGACCGAGTTCGTGAGCAATTTGCAGCGCCGCATCGTTACTGGTTTCCGGAATCGGGATCACCACATCAATATCCAGATGTGCCCATTCTTTTTTGATTTTCTGGCCGAGTTTTTTCCCCATGTTGACGCGGGATGCATAAACAGACACGTTGTCGATGGTCGAATCCGGCCGGGCAAAATACACATACTCAAAAATACAGGGCGTGTAAGTCGGGTTTTCCGCACATTGCTGGCTATAAAGCTGACCATCTTCAGTGATGTAAACCGCTTCACCCGGCATCACGTCACGCAGCACAGTGAAACCGTCAGCATCGAGCGCCACACTTTCTGACGCTACCATATATTCAGTGCCAAGCTCGGTTTCACGTTTGCCCATCACCAAAGGGCGAATGCCGTTTGGATCACGAAACGCCACCAGGCCGTGGCCGATGATCAGCGCTACCACTGCATAACCACCGCGCACTTTTCGGTGCACGCTGGAAACAGCACGGAAAATGGCGTCCGGCATCAGGTGTAAGGCATTGTCGCATTGCAGCTCATGTGCAAAGGCATTAAGCAGGACTTCAGAGTCTGAATTAGTGTTAACGTGACGGCGGGCGTCATTAAACAGCTGATCTTTCACTTCATCGGCATTGGTTAAATTACCGTTGTGCGCAAGTGCAATACCAAAAGGACTGTTGACGTAAAACGGCTGCGCTTCGTCGGAACCCTCGCTGTCGGCGGTCGGGTAGCGG
>CAMLNG010000457.1 GCA_946481195.1 uncultured Chromatiaceae bacterium | reverse complement strand
GCCAGCCGGTGCATTTGTTGATGGCGAATTGATCAAAGGGATCCACGAGCATTTGTTTGCAGTGCTGCGCGACATCCTGTTTTATCACACCCGTCTTGGTGCCGACGAAAAACGACTGGATCTGCACAACAGCGAACACATCACTCATACCGTTTTTGATATTTTGCGTAATGCCCAGGTGATAGCGCCGGGGGCAACGCCGAATATGATTGTGTGCTGGGGTGGACATTCCATCAACGAAACCGAATACAAGTACACCAAAGAAGTCGGTTATCAGCTTGGTTTACGTGGATTGGATATTTGTACCGGTTGCGGACCGGGCGCAATGAAAGGCCCGATGAAAGGCGCCACTATTGGTCACGCCAAACAACGCATCAGCACAGGTCGTTATCTGGGACTGACAGAACCGAGCATTATCGCCGCCGAACCACCAAACCCCATAGTTAACGAGCTGGTGATCCTGCCGGATATTGAAAAGCGGCTGGAAGCTTTTATCCGTTCCGCCCACGGCATTATTATTTTCCCCGGTGGTGCTGGTACTGCTGAAGAACTGCTGTATTTGCTTGGTATCATGCTGCACGAAAAAAACCGCCAGCAGGTTTTACCGGTGATCCTGACAGGTCCGAAACAGAGCGCAGCCTATTTCACTGAATTACAAAGCTTTATCGAAAAAACGCTGGGTAAGGCCGCGCTGGATTTGTTCGAAGTGATCATTGACGATCCGGTGGCGGTTGCACAAAAACTGAAACAAGGCTGTCAGGATGTTCGCCAGTACCGCAAATCTGTTGGTGATGCTTATCATTTTAACTGGACGCTGCAAATTGATGATGACTTCCAACATCCGTTTGCGCCAACCCACCAGAATATGGCCGGCCTGAACCTGCATCTGGAGCAGGACAAAGCGCGGCTGGCTGCTAATTTGCGGCGGGCATTTTCCGGCATAGTGGCTGGTAACGTCAAAGATGAAGGCATCAGAGCTATCAGCAAGCACGGTCCTTTTATCTTATCCGGTGAGCCGGGATTGATGGAATTGATGGACAACTTGCTGGAAGCCTTTGTGGCACAGGGGCGGATGAAACTGCCCGGCAGTAAATATATCCCCTGCTATCAAATCAGCCGCTAAACCCACCACCCATCGTTTCAAGCTTCCACTCCGGCGTGTTCACGCGCCGGAGTGCTGTTGAACTTGTATATTGGGTGATGCCCCGGGCGGAACATGCCAGTTATGTGCTGTGATTGCTGCTATGCAAATCCAGCTCAATCCAACTTGGCAGAATTTTTGTATGTGAGGTCTACACATGACAGCTGAAACAGCAGAAAAATGTTTGCTTCTGATTGCTGGTTACCCTATCGCGGTGGCACTGCGATGAAAAAATATCTGCGTTGGGGATTATTCGCCGCGTTGCTGATTGCATTGTATCCGCTGGCGACCTGGCTGGCGCTGAATGTCTATCAGGACGACCCGGATTCGATGGCCTGGACGGATCGTGAAGCTTTTAACCGAAAATTTATCAGCAATTTAGCACCGAATTCCACTGTTACTCAGGACCAGATCAGACAGAAACTCGGTGGACCTGATATTACTGAAGCTTATCAACTGGGCGCAGATTTATATCAGCTGGTCTATTACCGTACCCAACGAGACATTTCCGACGGCATAACCACGAAAACCGAATGTACGGCACTGTTGTATTTAAACCGCCGGCTTATTGCGGTGGGTGATACCGCGCTGCAACAGTTCCGCCAATTCCAACCCGCCAGGCCCTGAATAAGATGAGTCAGGCCGTCGAGCAGCTAAATAGTCTTTACCAGTACCTGCAACGTTTGTATCCGCAGGCGCAGACTCTGCTCAGTACAGACCGGTTTCAACTTGCCTGTGATCAAATAGCGCCGAAGTTTTGTCAGCTTTACCAACAGCAGCCGGCATTACTGCAAGCGCAGTTAGCGCTGTCCTCGGCAGCTCATCCACCACTGGCGAATTTAGCGATGAAACAGGCAGTGCTGATCCTGACCATGGCACAACATGGTCGCTGGCCACTGACGCTGCAGGAGCAATTACTCAGTGCCAGTTTTGCCGCATTAAGCGGGCTAACGCCAGAAATGTTCAGCAAAGATTTCGCCCAACCACAGTTGTTTGAAGACCCCTGGTTGCTGACCGTACGGCGATATCAGCAGCAATTACCTGCCGTCTGGCTGCAACTCTTTGCCAGTTGTTGCCGGTTACGTCAGCATGCGCCTATTTGGCAACAGAACCCGCTGGCAGCAGTTTTGTTATTGGTTTACCGGTTGAGTTCCCCCTTGGTGCAACCAGCGACCGCCGGTAAAATCGGCTTTGAAATGCTATTTCGCCAGCAGTGGCGTCAGGCAAACTCCCTGAATCAGGATTTGTTAACTTTACTTAGTCAGAGCGGCGCCGCTTTACACCAGCTTGGCCGTTTTTGCAGCGACAGTATTGGGGTTGTCGCATTTATTACCGAAGCAACTCCGGATTTAAATGGCTATCTGTTTGACCTGAATCTGAAAAGTCTCAGTGCCACCCCGACCGGGTTGACAGGCTCCGGGCTGCAGCTGTTACCGCCCAAAGTCTGCCGCGATCCTGGCTGGCTGGTATTGTTGGTCCGCCAGGCGCGCGATGTGCTGGAAACCGCAGATCCGGAGCCTATGTCTTTGGCTTTGATCCAACAATTGAACCCGGACTGGCCAGTGAGCCGTCAGGTCAGTTTTCTGCAAACACATCCGGCATTTTGTCAGTTGTTATGTCAGGCAGCATCGCAACTCAGTCGTCAACAGAGTGCCATCACCGATGTCCGCCATGCATTGGCCCTGATTGGCACTGAGCAATTGCCTGCGCTGTTGCGACAATCCTGGCTGGCCCAACAAATAGCGTTATGCGCTCAACCCTGGCGGGAATGGTTCAGAGAACTCGAACGAGTATTCCAGCAAGCGCTGGCTTTATTGGCGCAGCACACTAAAACACTGGATTTATCGGTGCAGCAATCCAGATTACTGGCGGCATGCGTCAGCCTGCAATTGCAACAACACGACGAACTCAGGCAACAGCCGTTATACCGCGACGCCCGTCCGATACAATCGCTGGCCAGTCAATGTCGCAAACTAATCTGGCAACAGCCGGACTGCCTGCAACAAATCGCTCAGCTAGTGGCTGCAACCGGCTTTGGTTTACTCTGGCAGGATGCCGTTCTGCAGTTTCGCAATCAGGTCGGTCTAC
>CAMLNG010000456.1 GCA_946481195.1 uncultured Chromatiaceae bacterium | reverse complement strand
AATCAGGCTGACATTTGCCTCGGGTGTGGCCGTCATGTGGACGAAATCACCGGCTGGCATCAGGCCACGGACGCAGAAAAACAGCAGATCCTGCAACGAGCTGCCGAGCGTTTGCAGCAAGCTGCCGGACCGCAGCTTAAGCGTCCCGTGGTAAACCCACCTGAATAATCCGTACCAGCCGTTGTTGCGCCCGGCTCAGTGCTGTTGCTGCCGCCTCCGCTTTTTGCCGTTGTTGTGCTAAGGCCCAGTCGACATGGCGCTGCACCATCGCATCGCCATGATATTTTTCCAGGCAATGAATGACTTCGGCAGCATAAGGCGCATTGCCAAGCGCCACGGCGATATTGCGTTGCCAGCGCTGATAACCAATGCGGCGAATCGCTGAACCTTCCGTCAGACGCAGAAACTCCGCTTCGCTCCAGCCAAACAATTCTACCAGGGATTGATTGCGCCACTGCGGCCGCCTGGCAAAATCAGCTTCCTGAGTTAAAGGTGCGTTGCGGTTTACCGGACACACCAGCTGACAGTCGTCACAGCCATAGATACGATTGCCAAGCAATGGCCTGAATTCTTCCGGGATATCATCTTTGAGTTCAATCGTCAGATAGCTGATACAACGCCTGGCATCGACGACAAAAGGTGCCACAATAGCCCCGGTCGGACAGCTGGTAATACAGGCAACGCAGTTGCCGCAGTCTTGTGTGACCGGCTGGTCGACAGGCAGCGGAATATCAACCAGCAGTTCACCGAGAAAAAACCAGGAACCGGCTTCCTCATTTAATAACAGACTGTGTTTGCCAATCCAGCCGAGACCAGCTTTTGCCGCCAGCGGTCGTTCCAGCACAGGGGCTGAGTCGACAAAAGGCCGAAACCCAAGCTCAGCGACTTGCGTGCTGATGCGCTCTCCCAATTGTTTTAAGCGTTGGCGCAACACTTTGTGATAATCGCGGCCGAGCGCATACCTGCTGATATAAGCCTGGGTCGGATCGGCGAGGTTGGTGGCAAATCCGGCGGCGGCCGGCAAATAGTCCATCCGCACTGAAATCACCCGCAAGGTGCCTGGCAGCAGTTCGGCCGGACGTGCGCGCAACATACCGTGGCTCGCCATATAGTCCATGCTGCCGTGAAAGCCTGCGTCTAACCATTGCTGCAGGCGGGCTTCTTCGAGCTGCAAGTCAGTGTCTGCAATGCCGCAGGCACTAAAGCCAAGTGCTTTGGCCCAGTCTTTGATTTGGCTGGCCAATGCGGACCAGTCAGCTGTCTGTGGCGTTGACGTCATCAGGCGAAAGTAAAAATATGCGGATAAAACTATGGTATCACAGAGTCACAACATGCCGCGCGGTAGTGCTGCGCCATCGATTTTGGTAGCATACCGCAGTATTCACATTTTTCAGGCCAAATTGCTGATGTCCGGACAGTCTTATCAGATTGAACTTCACGACGAAGATGCCACCCGCCAAATCGCCGGCCGGCTGGCACAAGGGTGTCGCAACGGTGGCGTCTTGTATCTGCATGGGGACCTTGGTGCCGGTAAAACTACGTTCAGCCGGTATTTGTTGCAGTCGCTCGGGCATCAGGGCAACGTAAAAAGCCCGACTTACACTTTGGTGGAAAGCTATGAACTGGCAGGTTTACAGGTGTTTCACTTTGACCTGTACCGTTTACATGACCCGGAAGAGCTCGAATTTATGGGGATCCGCGATTATTTTGCCACACAGCATCTGTGTCTGGTGGAATGGCCGGAACGGGGTCAACCGTTGCTCCCGGTGCCGGATTTGGACCTGCAACTAAAAATAACCAGCGCCGAAGCACGTCAACTGCAGATCAATGCAATGACGGCAAGAGGCGCAGCGATGTTGGAACTGATTGTCTGATATGAATTTTTCCCGGATGTTCGGGTTGGGCCTTTGCCTGACTTTTTTCAGTGTTGCCGTATTGGCAGCAAACAAAATCGACAGCGTGCGGATCTGGCCATCACCGGACAGCACCCGGGTTGTGTTCGATATGCAACAAAAGCCAGTGTTTCGGTTATTGCCTAAACAAGGTGCGCTGGTCACGCTGGAAATTGACGGTATTCAGGAGCCGAAGCTCGGCAAAATGTCCGGTGAGTCAGAGTTAGTTAAATCCATCCGCGTACAAAAAGTCAGTGGCAAAGCCTCAGTGCGCGTGTTACTGGATTTGAGCCGCGAATCCGCAGAAAAGGCCTTTGCTTTGCCACCTTCTGATCGCTACGGCCACCGGCTGGTACTGGACATCACCGACGTTCAGGCTGAAAAAGCCTTTGTAGCGCCTCCACCGGCGAGCAGAAGCCGCGCCAGCAGCAGTGGTGGCCGCGACATCATCATCGCGATCGATGCCGGCCATGGTGGTCATGATCCGGGAGCTGTCGGGCCTAAAGGCACTTACGAAAAACACATCACGATGGCAGTTGCTGATAAGCTGGCGGCATTAATTAACAAAGAACCAGGCTTTAAAGCGGTGCAGACCCGCACCGGCGACTATTACATCTACCCGAGTAAAAGACCGGATGTTGCGCGCAGTAAACAAGCTGATTTACTAGTGTCCATTCATGCGGATGCTGCTGAAAACCGCAAGGCCAGCGGTGCGTCGGTCTGGGTTTTATCGCTGAAACGGGCCACCACAGAAGTGGGCCGGATGATGGAACAGACCGAACAGCACTCCGAATTGCTTGGTGGCGTGGCGGAAGTGATTAAAGATTCGGCCAACGAACGTTATCTGGCGCAAACGGTGCTGGATTTATCAATGAATCACTCGATGACCACCGGCTTTGACGTGGCGGCGGCGGTGTTGCGTGAGCTGGACGACGTGACCAAACTGCACAAAAAAGAGCCACAGGCCGCGAGCCTCGGTGTACTGAAAGCACCGGATATTCCGTCCATTCTGGTGGAGACCGGTTATATCTCCAATCACAGTGAAGAACAAAAATTAAAAACCGCTTCTCACCAGCAAAAACTGGCGGCAGCGATTTTCCGCGCCCTGAAAAAACATTTTCAAAATTCGCCACCGGCGGACAGCGCCATAGCACAGCGGCGCGGCAAGTCTAATCTGCAGTTGCCAGAGCAGCGCTCAACTCCTGTGCGCAACGACACCGTAGTGTCACCAGCTGTGACTCTGCCATCATCGAGTGCGGCGACAAAGCCTGTCCGGGTAGCGGGCCCTGTATTGCCATCGGGCAGTGCAGGCAGCAGCCGCATCATTGTGCACAAAGTGAAATC
>CAMLNG010000455.1 GCA_946481195.1 uncultured Chromatiaceae bacterium | reverse complement strand
CCCCCCCACACTTTCCCTACACGACGCTCTTCCGATCTACAGATTCTGAAACAACTGCATCATTCAATTGCAACTGCAACCATTCGCGTGGGCTGTTGCCGGTTTTGCGCCGGAAAGTGCGGGCCAGCGCGGATGGGCTTTCATAGCCGACTTCATCGGCGATCAATGCAATGGGCCGGCCTTCGCGCAAGAGTTTTTGTGTCAGGCTGACCCGCCAGCTGGCCAGATATTCGGCCGGTGTGATGCCAACCACTTTATGAAAGCGTGCGGCAAAAGTGGCACGCGACATACTGGCAGCAGCAGCCAGTTCCGCAATGCTCCAGGTGCGGGCCGGTTGGTCATGCATCAAAGTCACAGCTTTAGCCAGACGCAAATCAGCCAGGCCCGCCATCATGCCGGTCGCCAGCGTGTTACTGGCCATCATATGGCGTAACAGCTGGATCACCGTCAGCTCAAACAGACGGTTTAACACGGCATTTTTACCGCAGTGTGCGGCAAAAGCTTCGGCAAATAACCAGTCCAGATTGCTGTGCAGCATCGGGATCTCCCGCAGCGGGATCAGCAAATAATCCGGTAAAGCCAGCGTCAGCGGATTATCCAGACCGCCGTCAAAGCTCAGTGTCGCTGAGACCAGTTCGGGCTGCGGACCAGCCAATGCGGTCAAACGGTGCGCCGCAGGTCTTGGCAGCAACAATAAACTCGGCTCAGTGATCCGGACCATTTTCTGCTGCCCCAGCTGAAACCACAGCTCGCCATGTCGCAGCAGATGCAGTCGTGCGGTCCGTTCCGAGGCAGCAATCACCAGCTCCGCCGGCATAGGTGCGGCAAATACGGTACTGGCATGCATGCCAAATTGCGCCAGCAAGGTCGACAAACGATCCACCATCAACTCCTTCAATTAGACGATCTGTTGCATAAATTAGATTATTTGCAGCCAATAAGAAAGACCAGCCGCCTAATATAACCACATCCGCTGCAATGAACAGACGCGGTGAGCACATCAACTTTAAACAACAAATCAACATTGTTAGAAGGAATAAATCATGACAGGTCGCAACAACAGTTTTATCCGCACCGCCCTCGCTACTTTGGCCCTGAGCTTCGCTGGCGCAGCCTTCGCCGCAGCGAAACCGACAGTGGTGTTAGTGCACGGCGCCTTTGCCGAATCCTCCAGCTGGAACGGCGTTGTCACCGAACTGCAGGAACAAGGTTACCCGGTTGTCGCGCTCGCCAACCCGTTACGCAGTGTTAAAGCTGACGCCGCTTATCTGTCGGACGTGGTGGCCAATACCGCCGGACCTGTGCTGTTAGTCGGTCATTCGTACGGTGGCGCAGTCATCAGCAACGTCAACGCAGACGCCGGTAAAGTGCAGGCATTGGTGTATGTCGCAGCATTTGCTCCACTGGAAGGTGAAAATATTGCCGAGTTGTCCGGCCGTTACCCGGGCGGTACTTTAGGCCCAACACTGGCCGCGCCGGTGTTGTTAAAAGACGGCAATAAAGATCTTTATATTCAGCAGGATAAGTTCCATCAACAATTTGCTGCAGATGTATCCGCCAAAGATGCTGCTTTGATGGCGGCGACCCAACGCCCTGTGACAGAAGCCGCGTTGCATGAAGCTTCTGGCCGGCCGGTCTGGTCGCAGATCCCGAACTACGCCATTTATGGCACCGCCGATAAAAACATCCCGGCAGCGGCGATGAAATTTATGGCCAAACGCGCCGGTGCAAAAAAGATTGTAGAGATCCCGGATGCATCTCATGTCGTGATGACATCAAACCCGGCACAAGTGGCCGCGTTAATTGTGGAAGCCGCCACAGCAACCAGTAAATAAACCGGGCCTTTGCTGTGCGTTGATGCTCTGGTTTGCCGCAACCTGCCTCTGTTATCCGGAGAGCAGGTTGCAGCAAGTGTTACATGTTGGACGTCACACGTTGGACATCACATGTTGGACGTCACACGTTGGACATCACATGTTGGCGTTCTCCCTCAGTACCAGACAATTTCAGCCGCTGACACAATCAATAAAACTGGAAATAGTCAGCCGGCCCAGGGTTGGGTCTGCTGATAATGACATCTGGGGCGTGACAATACCGGTATGCAGCAAGTGGCGCGGATAAAAGACAATGCGGTTAAACAGGCCATGCGCCGTGCCGATTTGTTCAAATAACGCCGTGCTGCCCTGGATATAACCAGCATCGGCTTTGGGTAAATTGGGGCCGTCATTTTCACTTTCCAATGCGCGATAATAAGCCAGTTCCCGCTCTGGCGTAATGCGCTCAAAACCGGTTTTGCGATGCCGGTAAAAAGCCGTGCCGCTGGCACTGTTTGGCGTATTGCCGTTGCTTTGAAACAGATAATGCACCGCCGCCAACGCATGGGGCGTGGTGGTGTCAAAATGCGGAATGCGCTGCAGCAGTTTCAGTTGGGTCGGCGGCGTGGTGATCAGTGAAAAATGACACACCGACAAGCTGAGCTTTTTCGCCGGCAATTGAAAAAACTCAATCAGCGTCGGTGACAGAGCATCCAACAACAACTGGCGGTAAGCCGCCGGCGCTTCGGCCCGCACACCGGGGTAAAACGGTGAATTGGCGACAAATTCTGCCCGACAGGCCGTATCGACCAGCCGCTGCGGTTCGGCAACAAACTGGTCGGCGATGAGCACCGGCGTACGTTCAGCCCCAAAACGCAAAGCACTGAGCTTTAATGCCGGATGCAGCTGCAGCAGCTGTTGTTGTCCGCTCACAGATGCAGCAAAAGCCCCTGCCATTATTGCAACCCTGACGCACAATAGCGCGCAATAAATTCCTGATGCGACGGCAAGCGTTCCACCGCATGGCCAATAGTGTCACGGATATGCTGCAGATGACGGCTTAATTCCGCCGGCGGAATTTGTTGTACCAACTGATGATAACTGTGCGGTTTTAAGCGCTGCCCCAGCATCACATGAGTCCAGGACTCCAGCCGAAACATCTCATCGCCGGTCTGAAAAGCCAGCGCGCTGTCACGAAACAGTTCCATCCGCTGCGCCAGTGTGTCGGGGATGGTCATAGTGCGGCAATAATCCCAAAACGGACTATCGCGCCGTTCGGTCTGGTGGTAATGCAGGATAATAAAATCGCGGATTTTTTCAATTTCCCGCACTGACTGTTGGTTATATTCCGCTGCCAGCGCCGGTGTAACACCGGCAAACGGAAACAGCCGCAGCAAACGCACCACACTATTCATAAACAGATAAATA
>CAMLNG010000454.1 GCA_946481195.1 uncultured Chromatiaceae bacterium | reverse complement strand
GGCCGGTATTGCCGCACCGTCAGCGGCCTGATTTTTAGAACACTTGAATAATAAATAACTGTTTAACCCTGCAGATCTGAGGAACACTTTATGTTGATTTTATTTGTGCTCATCGTTGCCCTGGCAGTGGTGTTAGGTGTGACCGATATCCGGCGCAACCTGATCACCAAGCCCATTTTCGCCATTTTCAAAAAAATCCTGCCGCCGCTGTCAGACACAGAGCGCGAGGCCATGGAAGCAGGGGATGTCTGGTGGGATGGTGAATTGTTTAAAGGCAAACCAGACTGGCAGAAGCTACATCAAATTCCAAAACCGCAGTTAAGTGCCGAAGAACAGGCATTTATGGACAATGAAGTTGAGACCCTGCTGAAAATGCTCGACGACTACAAAATCGTGCAGGAACAGCGTGACCTGCCGGTTGAAGTCTGGAACTACATCAAAGCCAACGGTTTCTTCGCGATGATTATCCCGAAAACTTATGGCGGCCGTGAATTCTCAGCCATTGCCAACTCCACCATCGTATCGCGCATTGCCACCCGTAGTTTAACGGCCGCAGTGACCGTCATGGTGCCAAACTCGTTAGGCCCGGGCGAACTGCTGATGCACTATGGCACCCAGGAGCAAAAAGACCGTTGGTTACCGGGCCTCGCAGCCGGTAAAGAAGTGCCATGTTTTGCTCTGACTGGCCCGGAAGCAGGGTCAGATGCCGGTGGTATTCCGGATAACGGTATCGTTTGTAAAGGCCAGTTTGACGGCAAAGAAGTCATTGGTATCCGGTTGAACTGGGACAAGCGTTATATCACGCTGGCGCCAGTAGCGACTGTGCTGGGTCTGGCGTTTAAACTGTATGACCCGGAAAATTTGCTTGGTGATAAAGAAGATATCGGCATCACTTGTGCGCTGATCCCAACTTCGCATGAAGGTGTGTTGATTGGTGACCGTCACTTCCCGATGAATATGGCGTTTATGAACGGTACCACTTACGGTAAAGACGTGTTTATTCCGCTGGACTGGGTTATTGGTGGACCGGCTTATGTTGGCCGCGGCTGGCGCATGCTGGTTGAATGTCTGTCGGCGGGCCGCGGTATTTCTCTGCCGGCACTGGGCACTGCCACAGGCCATCTGGCAACACGGATGACCGGTGCTTATGCCTATGTCCGTCAGCAATTTGGTTTGTCGATTGGTAAATTCGAAGGCGTTCAGGAATCTTTAGGCCGGATTGGTGGCCTGACTTACAGCTTAGAAGCGATGCGGGTGATGACCGCTGGTGCTATCGACCTGAAGTTGAGCCCTTCAGTTGTGACGGCAATTGCCAAATATCACATGACAGAAATGTCGCGCACGCTGCTGAACGATTCTTTTGATATCCATGCAGGCCGCGCTATCCAATGTGGTCCGAAAAACTACCTGGCGCATGGTTATATGGGCGTGCCAATCTCTATTACGGTGGAAGGCGCCAACATTCTGACCCGCAACCTGATGATCTTTGGCCAGGGCGCAACCCGTTGCCATCCGTATGTGTTAAAAGAGCTGGAAGCTGCGGCCAACCCAGACAGCGAAGCCGGTCTGAAGCAATTTGACGAGCTACTGATGAAACATGTTGGTTTTGCTCTCGGCAACACCTTTGGTGCCTTATTCCAGGGCCTGACTGGTGGTTTACTGAACGGTTCGCCGGTGGCCGGTGAAACGGCGCAGTATTACAAACAACTGACGCGGATGAGTAATGGTCTGGCACTGTCTGCAGATTTCTCGATGCTGATGTTAGGCGGTGATTTAAAACGCAAAGAGATGTTATCTGCGCGTTTAGGTGACGTACTGAGCCACTTGTACATCGCATCTGCAGTACTGAAATTCTATGAAGACAATGGCCGTCAGGTTGCCGATCTGCCGTTTGTGCACTACAGCGTGCAACGCAATCTGTATGAGATTGGCCGCGCCTTTGCTGGTTTCTTCAGTAACTTCCCGAATCGTCTGGTCGGTAAGTTGTTAAAAGGTCTGGTATTCCCATTTGGTATCAATTATCAGCTGCCAGATGATGAAATGGCGATGCAGATTTCTGATGCGCTGTTAAAGCCAAGTGTGATCCGCGACCGTCTGACTCACCTGTGTTATTTGGGTGAAGGCGAAAACGACCCAACGGGTTCAATGGAACAAGCTTTCTTAGCAGTACACGCAGCGCAGCCGCTGATGAAGAAAATCTTCCAGGCGCAAAAAGACGGCAAAATTGCCCGTAAATTGCCGCTGGATGTGACGATTAACAAAGCCGCTGAAGCCGGAGTGCTGAGTGCTGAAGAAGTAACGCAGCTGGAGCAGATGAACAAACTGCGTTTTGCTGCCATCAGTGTCGACAGTTTTAAACCGGGTGAGCTGGAAGCGCGTGCGCTGCAGGCATAACTAAATCTTTGATAAAAAAGGCGCTAAGGCGCCTTTTTTGTTGCTGTTTAATTCGTGGCGGCCGGGCTGCGTCTGCAGCGACAACACCAACCACAGCGATAGCCTTCTGATAGCCTATCGGGTAAAGTAAATGCCCATTTCTGCCTATAACCTCAAGAGAAAAAGCATCGCATGTTTGGATCTGTCATGCTGGACCTGCAGGGTCCGGAAATCACTGCTGAAGAAATTGAATTGTTAGACCATCCGGCCGTCGGCGGGGTGATTTATTTTACCCGCAATTATCAGGACAAAGCCCAGCTGCGTGAGTTAGTGCGCCGCACCCGCGCGGCGAGCCGCAATCCTTTGTTGTTGGCGGTTGACCACGAAGGTGGGCGGGTGCAACGTTTTCGGCCGGAATTCACGTTAATTCCGGCGATGGGGCAGATTTTACCCGGTGCTGACGGAGACTTAGTCAAAGCGCAGCAATATGCCACAGAGATGGCATGGCTGATGGCGATGGAAGTGTTGACGCAGGATATTGATATTTCCTTTGCTCCGGTTGCAGATGTCTGGGGTGTCTGTGATGTGATCCGTAACCGTGCTTTTTCGGCAGACCCAACGCAGGTGATTGCCATGGTTAAGGCCTTTGCCAAAGGCATGCATAGCGCCGGCATGAAAACTACCGGCAAACATTTCCCTGGGCACGGCTCGGTGAAAGAAGATTCACACCTGCAACTGCCGGTTGATAGCCGCAGTCGTGAGGCCATTGAAGCGCTGGATTTGTATATTTTCCGCGAACTGGCCAAAGCCGGTGCGCTGGACGCCGTGATGCCGGCGCATGTTGTGTATCCGGCGTTTTGTGATAAAGCG
>CAMLNG010000453.1 GCA_946481195.1 uncultured Chromatiaceae bacterium | reverse complement strand
ATGCCATACCACAGATAATCCAGGCTGCGTTTGCCCCAGTATTTCGGCTGGACAAAACTGCGGCCAAGCTCCAGCCCCTGCGCCAGTATTGGTTGCAGCTGTTCGCTGAACTGAAACAATGACGCCGTGTACAGGCCCTGCGGGCCGTGCTCTGCGATCACAGGCGCTGCTTCAGCAAAGCGATAAGCGCCGACAATTTCCAGTTCGTCGTTGTCCCATAAAATCAGCTGCTGGTAATAGCTGTCGTATTTGTCGGTATCACGGCGTTTGCCGCTGCCTTCACCGACCGCCCGAAAAGCAATTTCACGCAACCGGCCGATTTCACGCATCAGCACTGAGCTGGGCTCCGGCTGATACAGATAAATTTGTTTGCCGTCAGCAGTTTCGCCGAGACGCGGGCACTGGCTGATGGCTTTTTTCAGTGCCTGGCGGTCTTCCGGATGGGCGATAGCCGATTGTGTTTTTAGCAGCGGTGCTTTGTCTTTGGCGAGGCGGTACAAATGCTTTTTAAACACTTTGACCATGGTTTTATGGTCAAACAACGGCTGGGCAAAGCTGTCGTACGGGATCATGTCGCCGATGCGAAGGCCAATATGCTTATGCTTTTGCTTAAACATCTCCTGCACCAGCAACATAGTTGATAGCGGTTTGTAGAGCATAGAAGCGCCGTAAAACAGCAGCGAATTGCGCGCGTCGATGTAAATCGGCAGCACAGGCGCTTTGGCGGCGCGGGCAAAACGTAAAAAGCCACCATGCCATTTGCCATCGCGCACGCCGTTGGGTTTTAACCGCGACACTTCGCCGGCCGGAAACAAAATCACCGCGCCTTCTGCGGCGAGATGGGCGCCGATATTATCCAGCATCCGGCGCTCAGTATTGCCCTGCATATTATTAACCGGCAGCAGCAGGTCGTGCAGTGGGCCAATACTGCTCAGTAACTGATTCGCGACGACTTTGACATCAGGCCGGATATCGCTGACTAACTTAATCAGCGCCAGTCCGTCCAATGAACCTATTGGGTGATTGGCAATTATCACCACCCGGCCCGCCGCCGGAATGCGTTCCAGTTCGTTGTCGCGCACCTGATAGCGGAACGCGAAATAATCCAGCACCTGCTCAACAAATTCCAGGCCAAACAAATGCGGATATTGTGCGGCAAATCGTTGAAACTCGTCTTCATGCAGCAGATGTTTCAGCGCACCTTTTACTGGCTTGGCCAGCCAGCTGTTGTTATTCAATTGCGGCAGATGCCGCTCGACGACTTGTTCCACATTTAACATGCTTGCCTCGGTGCCGGGTCATTCGGTATGACGCCAAGGCTAAGCAGGCTGTATGACAGTCCGGTCACAGAATTATGGCAATTTGCTGAAATTTCCGGCGGCTGGTCTGTGATCAGGCTGGTCAGGCAGGGATGGGGCTGTTTAGAATGAAACTCATCTTTGTTTGATTGAGCCTGCCATGAGCATTGCGCTGATTATTCCGGACCGAAAACTAGACGGCGTGGTTGCCGCATTAAAGCAACAGTTGCCAGAGGTGCCAATAGAGGTTTGGCCACAGGTGGCAAACCCGGCTGCTGTCGATTTTGCTGTGTTATGGAAACAGCCGCCGGGCGTGGTCGCCGCGTTACCGAATGTTAAAGCCTTGCAGTCTTTTGGCGCCGGCGTTGACAGCATTCTGTCAGACAGAACCTTGCCACAGGAGTTGCCGCTGGCGCGTATCGTCGATCCGCATCTGACAGCCTCTATGCTGGAATATCTGGATACGGTGCTGAATTATTACCGGCTGCGCTTTGATGAATTTAGTCGCAATCAGCAGCAACAGCTGTGGAAGCCGCGTTCACCCAGAAAAATAAAACAGATTTGTGTGCTGGGTTTAGGTGAGTTGGGCGCGGCAGCGGCGCGGCATTTTGCTGCATTGGGTTATCAGGTCAGCGGCTGGTCGGGCAGTCAACGGGATATCGCCGGTGTACAGTGTTTTGCCGGCCCGGAGCAATTTGCAGCCGCAGTGGCGGAAGCCGATCTGCTGATTTGTCTGCTGCCGTTAACTCCCGCTACCGAAAATCTGCTGGACGAGGCGCGGCTGGCACAATGTAAACCCGGCACTATTCTGGTCAACGTCGCACGGGGTGCTATTGTGGATGACGACTCCTTATTAGCTGCATTGCACAGTGGTCAGATTGCGGCGGCTTGTCTGGATGTGTTCCGCACAGAGCCTTTGCCAGCTGAGCACCCATTCTGGTGTACGCCAGGCGTGTTGCTGACACCACATATTTCGGCAGTGACGAATGCTGATACGGCTGTGGCACAAATTGCTGAAAATTACCGCCGGGTGCAGGCAGGCCTGCCGATGGTCAATCAGGTCGACCGCACAAGAGGATACTGATGGCTGCTTATACATTAGAAATCATCGATCATTTGGCTGTGCTGACATTAGTCAGCAGCGAAAAACGCAACTTGTTGACCCCAGCGTCCGCAGTGGAAATTGCCAGCGCCGTTGACGGTTTGCTGGAAAACCCGGCAGTCAAAGCTTTAGCGGTGACGGGCCGTGCCGGTGCGTTTTGCTCTGGTGCTGACTTGTCTGCGCTGCAACAGGCCGCGCATGGCGACGGTGAAGAGCTGCAGCAGATCTATTCGGCTTTTACCTCAGTGGCGCACAGCCCGCTATTGACCATCGCATTGGTGAATGGTCCGGCCTTAGGTGCCGGCATGAATCTGGCGATGGCCTGTGATATTCGTTTGGCCAGCCCGGAAGCCTGGTTTGAAAGCCGGTTTTTTAATCTGGCCATTCACCCCGGTGGCGGACACACCTGGTTGTTGCCGCAACTGGTTGGCTGGCAGCAGGCGGCGGCGATGATTTTCTCCGGCGAGCGTTTGTCCGCGCAGCAGGCCCTGGCGCAGGGGTTTATCAAAGAACTGCTCGATGAAGAAGAGCTACTGACGCGTGCCAAACAGCTGTGCACCCATCTGTCGACGATACCAACGACACTGGTCCGCCAGACCAAAACCTCAATGCTGCAACTGCGCAGTTGCTACCGGCAGGACGATGCGGTCGCCTTTGAGTTCCGTCAGCAGTTTCAGTCGTTACAAACCGATGCAGCGCAACAGCATATTGCTGCGCTGTTACAGCGCATTCAGTCAAAATAACAACTTTTTAAGGACAAAAAATGGCACAAAGCCAAAGCGCCAGCGGGATTGTCACCACCTGGTATCTGGATTATCAGGGCGATGCCGTACAGTTACCGCAGTGGCCGGC
>CAMLNG010000452.1 GCA_946481195.1 uncultured Chromatiaceae bacterium | reverse complement strand
GACCGTAGATCTGGCCGCAATGAGTGATAGTCAACTCCCGGCAGAACTCCGCTTTGGTTTGCAACTAGCGATAGAACAAGCGATTCAACGCATTCCGGGCTTATATCTGGCTGCAGCCGATGGACCTGTGTCAACCGACTACAGCTTGCAGGTAAAGATGAATACGCGGGTCTTTCCAACACCGGCCGAATTGCATTTCACGCTGGACCGTCGTGCGGTACCGTCCAGCCAGCAATGGGGAATTCAGTGGTCCGGACAACAACTACAGCAGACGTTACGCAGGTACAGCAACAACTGATCCAATTGTTCAGTAAAACCAGTGGAGTCGCTGCGCTAAGTACGCCGTCGGCAGATATCGATGTTCCCGACAGCTTTTATCAGCAATATCTGCAAGCCCGGCAATGGCTGCAACAAGGGGAGCAAAGTCAAAATCCGCAATTACTGCAGCAAAGCAAAGACCAACTTCAGCGTATTGTCACAGCGTTACCGGAGTTCCGGGCCGGCCGGCAAGCGTTGTGCAACGTCATGCTCCACCTGTTTGAATGGCGCGAGGATCAGTCCCAACTGACAGCGGCAGCGCCTTACTGCCAGACACTGGTGCAAGGTGCTGCAGACAGTGAAGACTGGCTGGCCTATGGCAGCTGGCAGGCATCACTGCAGGAAAAACAGGCGGCCAGTAAATCCTTGCTCCAGGCATTGGCGACCAACCCTAAATCTGCCGAGGCCTATGCCTTATTGTCGCGATTGTATCTGCAGGATAATCAGCCGCTGGAAGCAGAGCTGGTGCTTAAGCGCGCCGTCTCATTGCAACCCGACTATTGGCCGGCAATCCAGCAAATGGCGGTTTTTCAGCTGGAACAAGGCCAGCTGCAAGCTGCGGTGGCCAATTTTAAAAAAGTCGTTCTGCTCGCCCCTGATAACGCCATTGCGCTGACCAATCTCGGCTCCGCCTATTTGTACAGCGGCCAGTTGCAGTTAGCCGCAGACACCTATAAAGCAGCATTAAAAATTCAGCCCGAACCTTTTATTCAGGCCAATCTGGCAACCGTTTATTACTATCTTGGCCGGTTGCAAGATGCGATAGCGCTGTACCAACAGGCATTAAAAACCAGTCCGGATGAATATGAATTTCACGGCAATATCGCCGATGCATACCGGCAGAACCAGCAAGCCAACGAAGCCAGATTACATTACCAGCTGGCACTACAGGCATTGACACAGAAACCAACACTGACAGCCCGCGAGCTGGCGTTGCAAGCTCATTATTTGAGTGCGTCAGGCGACAGCATCAACAGCCAGAAGCAAATGAAACAGGCACTGCAGCAACAACAAAATAATGCCGAAACCTGGCTACTTGATGCCTTGATGAAAGCGCGTCAGGGAGAAAACTCTGCGGCGCTGCTATCAGCAAAACAAGCGGTCCGGCTGGGTTTCCCGGCAAAATTACTGGCGGTAGAACCCGATTTACGTACCCTCGCCGCTGACCCACAGTTTCTGACATTGCTCAGTCAATAACCGTCTATCCACGACAAAAAGGACAGAACCATGAAGAAGATACCACTGTTGTTATTGCTAAGCGGTGTGCTGTTATGCAGCTGGGGCGCTGTTGCTAAGTGTGACAAAGAACGCAAAAGTCAGACCATAGAAATCAGCCGCAGCGGCAGTGTTATCGCGGTGGAGAACAAAGAACTCAGTCAAAAATGTGTGGTAAAAAACAACAAAAGGCACGACGAGAATACCGGCTCGCAACTGGTGTGGCTATTCCGTGATATCCCTTGTCCGCCGGGGCATTGCCGGGTGGAATTAGACGGCAATCCGGAATTGACTAAAGAAGTTTTTAAATGCGACATCGGCAATGAGCAAAAAAGCCGCTGCCGGTTAAAAGTCAATAAACTGAAAAAGTTATGCCGCAACCTTGACCCCGGCGATAACAAAGACAGCTGTGAATTTAACTACCGGATTTGGGTCGGCGAGCAGGAAATCGATCCAACTATTATTATCCGGCCCCGGCCGATGGCGGAATAAAGCGCATTGTACGCCTCAGCAACAGCCCGCTTGGCGGGCTGTTGCTGCAGATTCAGTCCCGAATGTCTGTGCGTAGCAGATTGTGCTGCAGGAACTCCTGTTGACGCGGATCGCGGATTGCCAAGCCATCGCTTTGCAGGGGGGCTGCCGCTGACAATGTTTGTTGAACTTGCGCTTGCTGCGCCGCGGTCAGTACCGGACAACTGTTATTGCCGGCATAAAACAACGCGGTTTTTAACATGCCTTCCTGCGCATCACCGAGCGGTTTGCTCAGGTCGTCCGCTGCCGGGCAGCCTTTGATGTCGGCGGCAAACTGCGGGGCCGGTTTTGGTGTGAAACCAGCAGCATAGTCACCAAAACCTTTGGCATTGACGCCGCTGAACTGGATGGTGAAATACGTGGTGCCGCAGTTGTCGGTCGGGTAAAAGCCATAAGGTTTGCCACAGGTTTTACCGCCAATCTGGATCACTTCGACATCGACGCCGCGCAGTGCATTGATAAAGGCTTCACTGGCAGAGCAGGTGTTGTCAGTAGTTAATACAAAGATCCGGTTCAGGCTGAGGTTCGGCAGAGTCTGACTGGTCAGCAGCCCAGCGTTGTAGTCGATACCACGGCTATAAAATGGTGTTGGCTCCAGTGCTTCACCGGTCACAGGATCAGTATTCGGGTATTTGTCATTAAACTGCAGCTTGTCGAAATAACGGGACTGGATCTGGTTCGGGCCGCTGACCATATAACCAAACTGCGACGCCAGTGCCAGCAAACCACCGCCGTTGTAACGCAGGTCGACGACTAATTCGTTGACCGCTGCGCTGCGGAATTGCTCGACCGCACTAATCAGTTGCGGCTGCGCGGCAGCGATGTGGGTATTAAACTGCAGATAACCGACTTTTTTACTGCCACTTTGCAGTACTTTGACGTTATGCACCGGCACTGTCGACACATCCGCCGACTGCAAGGTAAAGGATTTGCGGCTGCCGTCCGCTTGTTGCACCGTGAACTGGTGACTTTCACCGGCTTTGGCCGGGAATAACGCAGCATTCAGTTTATTGACGCCGTCCTGCGTATTGTCATTGACGAAATCCACCCCATCCACCTCCAACAGCTTGGAACCACGGCTTAGCAACGCAGTTGCGGCAGGACTGCCGGGTTCGGTGTAAGCGACAGTGAGCTGACGTGGTGGCCGGGTCGCGGTGAAGATCCACTCGATGCCATAACCGCTGGTGAC
>CAMLNG010000451.1 GCA_946481195.1 uncultured Chromatiaceae bacterium | reverse complement strand
GGCCAGCGCATAGCGGTGATATTGCGATATCAGGAATTTATGCAGGTTTTATCAGTGGTTTATCAGAGGTTTCGCGTTCAGATGGTTTTTTGCCCTGACGGGCGGCTTTGTTTTGTTTCAGTAATCATTTTTTCCCCTGCGGTGAGACCGCTTAGCAAAGAATTCACCTCACGGTGAGTCACTTTCTTTTGTTTCAGCAAAAGAAAGTAACCAAAGAAAAACCGACCCCGGTTCCGCTCGAAAGCCCGTCTGAAAACCGCCGTCCAAGGCAGCGCAGCAACTCGCGGTGCGCTAGCGTCGCACCGCTCAAACACTCTGCGCTTTAAAACCTTGGCCAACGATTTTCAGCCGGCTCGCTCCAACGGGGAGAGGGTTGTGTAGATGGTGTTGATGAAACAAACCAAAGCAACCTGCTGCAATAGCTGGCTTTGCTCTTAATTTTTTTGTTCAAAACAAAAACAACTAAGAAAACCAATTGCCCGTTGGAGCGAGCCGATGCAAATCAATAGTTTGAGGTTTTAAGCCAGGGGGTGTCTGAGCGGGCTGACGCTAGCAGCACGCGAGTTACCCTGGCGCCTCAAACTGTTGATTTTCAGCGGGCTTTCGAGCGGAACCGGGTGCGCCTTTTCTTTCGGTTCCTTTCTTTTGGCAAGGCAAAAGAAAGGAACTCACCGTTAGGTGAAATCTCTGCTAAGCGATCTCGCCGCAAAGAAAATAAAGATAATGACCACAACCCCCCGCAGGGCAAAAAGCCGCGCAGCCAGACACCTACTGATCCAAATACTCGGCAATCAAATCCAGAAACTCATCACCGTAGCGGCTGAGTTTGGTCTGGCCGACGCCGCTGATGGCGAGGAAGTCGCTGCGGCTGGTGGGCATTTGCTGGGCCATTTCGATTAACGACGCGTCGCTGAACACCACAAAAGGTGCGACATCGGTGCGTTCGGCGATTTGTTTGCGCAGGGCGCGCAGTTTGCTGAACAGTAGCCGGTCGTAATCCTGTTTTTGCTGGGCTTTGCCGGCTTTCGGTGACGTCGGTGCGCTTAAACGCGGGATCGCCAGTTGCAGGCTGGTTTCGCCTTTTAGTACAGGTCTTGCTGCGGGTAATAACTGCAGCACGGAATGGCGGGTGATGTCTTGTTGCAGTAAACCGTAATGGATCAGCTGGCGCAGCACTGACAGCCAGTAATCATGGCTTTTGTCTTTGCCGATACCATAGGTGGACAGTTTGTCGTGGCCAAGTTCAGTGATTTTCTGGCCCTGACTGCCGCGCAGCACGTCGATGACATGGTGCATGCCAAAGCTCTGGCCGACGCGAAACACACAAGACAGCGCTTTTTGCGCCAGTTCAGTGCCGTCAAACCGCTGTGGCGGGTCCAGGCAAATATCGCAGTTGCCACAGGCCTGTTGGCTGGCTTCGCCGAAATAATTCAGCAAAACCTGACGGCGGCACGTTTGCGCTTCGGCAAAAGCGGCCATCGCATTAAAACGCTGCAAGGTCACTTCAATCCGGCTTTGGTTTTCGTCGGTTTCAATCCATTTACGGGTGCGGGCGGTATCAGCCGGGTCAAATAACATAATGGCTTCAGCGGCAACGCCGTCGCGGCCGGCGCGGCCGGTTTCCTGATAATAGGCTTCGATAGTGCGCGGCAAATCAAAATGCACGACAAAACGGATATTGGGTTTATTCACGCCCATGCCAAACGCGACAGTGGCGACAATCAGCTGCAGCTGGTCGCGCTTAAACTGGTCCTGCACTATGGCGCGTTGTTCGTTACTGAGGCCGGCATGATAAGCGCCAACGGCAAAACCTTTGCCTTTGAGCTGCTCGGCTAATTCGTCTACTTTTTTGCGTGATGAGCAATACACAATACCGCTTTGATTTTCCTGACTTTTCAGTAAGGTCACCAGCTGTTCCAGCGGGCGGAATTTTTCCAGCACTGTGTAGCGGATATTGGGTCTGTCGAAACTGCTGATACTGATAAAAGGCTGGTACAAACCCAGCTGCTGGCGGATATCCTGCTGCGTCGCCGGGTCGGCGGTGGCGGTCAGGGCCAGAATGGGCACTTGTGGGAATTGCTGTTTCAGTCGTGACAGAGCGATGTAATCGGGGCGAAAATCGTGGCCCCATTGCGACACACAATGTGCTTCGTCGATGGCAAACAGGCTGACGCCCACTTCGCCAAGGCGCTGCAGAAATTGCTCCTGCAGCAGGCGCTCCGGCGCCACATACAACAGCTTAATCTGGCCGTCGCGCAGGCGGCGAAACACGTCCAGCACTTGTTCGCGCGCCAGGCTGCTGTTCACAAAATCGGCGGCGATGCCCATCGCCTGCAGACCGTCGACCTGATCTTTCATCAGCGACATCAGCGGCGACACCACCACAGTGACGCCAGGCAGCAAAAGTGCCGGCAGCTGATAACACATCGACTTGCCGCCACCGGTTGGCATCAGCACAAAACAGTCGCGGCCGGCCAGCACCTGCTCAATGATCTCAACCTGACCAAAACGAAACTCGCTGTAACCAAAGGTTTGTTTCAGCGTTTGGTGCAAGAGGTCAGAAGTCGGGGATGCTTGATGCAAAGCGGCGGTTACCTTGGTTAGCAAAAGTCGGCGGTGAAAGAAGGCCGATATTCTACTGATTTCTGCCGGTGCTGTCTGCCTCAGATCTCCGCGTTGACTGAAGCCACCGAATCCCGCTCGATCAGCTGCGATAAAAACAAATGGGTGCGGTGCGCCGGCTCTGCCGTTGGGTTGCTCGACAGTTCGATGGCAAGGCGGGCCGCGTAGCTGGCCATTTCCTCGACCGGGTAATGCATGGTCGTGAGCTGTGGCCGGCAGGCGCGGGCGACGATCAAGTCGTCAAAGCCCACCACCGACACATCTTCCGGTACGCGCAGGCCCGCAGCAAACAGCGCATGAATAGCACCAACCGCCATTAAATCGTTGTAGGCGAGCAGCGCCGTGAAATGCACTTTGCGCGCAAGCAAAGCCTCCACCGCCTGCATGCCACCTTCGATATTGGCGGTCGATTCTTCAATGGCGTCGTCTTTCAGGCTGATATGAGCGCCTGCTAGCGTCTGGCGGATGCCTTGCAACCGTGCGCCGGGGTCGCGGTTTTGGTAAATGCTGGTAATGACCGCAAAGTCGCGGTGGTTTTTCTCCAGTAACATCTGGGTGGCAGAAGCGGCGCCCGCGATATTATCAAGCCAGACACAACGATGGGCGATGGCCGGAATATAACGATTCACCAG
>CAMLNG010000450.1 GCA_946481195.1 uncultured Chromatiaceae bacterium | reverse complement strand
ATAAACTGGTGTTCCTCGATATCCATGTCGACCCGAAAGAACACGTTTACCCGAAGCAGGTACCTGGTGGTGCCATGAATGACATGTTCCTGAGCAAAACGGAGCGGACTTAACATGCGCCATATTATTGCTGTTCTGCTGGAAAACGAATCCGGCGCCTTAGCCCGTGTCGTGGGTTTATTTGCCCAACGCGGTTACAACATTGACTCGCTGACGGTCGCAGCGACTGAAGACCCGACCATGTCGCGACTGACGCTGGTAACCCGTGGCGACGACCAGGTCATCGAACAAATCACCAAACAGCTGCACAAGCTGATTGAAGTGGTGAAGCTGACGGACCTGAGCGAAAGTGCACATATCGAACGTGAGCTGATGATGGTCAAAGTCAAAGCCAGCGGCGAACAACGCGAAGAAGTCAAACGCAACGCCGACATCTTCCGTGGCCAAATCATCGATGTGTCGCCGACCACCTATACCATTCAGGTCGTTGGTACCTCAGAGAAACTGGAAGCCTTTATTGAAGCGCTGTCCGGCACTCAGATCCTGGAAACGGTACGAAGCGGGGTCTCGGGGATTTCACGCGGCGAAAAAGCATTGTCGCTTTAAGCCAATTCCGATGAAAAAGCCGGCACATTTGCCGGCTTTTTGTTATGCAGCTGACAACTTTAACGCAGGCTAAACCTTCATCGCTGCATTTAATGGCGGTACCGGCGGCTGGCCGTTGGCTTTGTTCTGATGACGGCCATATACCAGATGGAATAACGGCGACGCCATCAGTGTAGTGACAATCGCCATCAGCACCATAATCGAAAACAAACCTTGTTCAATTACACCAAACTTCAGCGCGATATTGATAATAATCAGCTCCATCAGACCGCGGGCGTTCATCAGCGCCCCCACAGCCATCGCTGTACGGTTGTCGGCGCCACCGATACGGGCAGCCGCCCAACAGGCCACGCCTTTGGCAAAAATCGACGCCGCCAGAATGACCAGCGCGATAAACAGCACCTCAAACGACGCCAGCACGTTCAACTGCGTTTTTAAACCGGAATAGGTGAAGAACATGGGCAACAACACAAAAACGGTGACTTTTTGCAGCCGCGCTGTCACCAGCTCGGTCAGCTTACCACGCGGCATCGCAATCCCCAGCAGGAAGCCACCAAATACGGCATGTAAACCCACCCACTCCATGGCATAAGCCGAGATGGAGAACAACACAAACACCAGCAACAACTGCGCTGCGGTCAGTACGCCGGTTGTCTCCACTTTATCTGCCAGTGGCTGCAACCAGCCGCGCACTTTAGTCAGCATCAGGCTGGCATACAACACGCCGCCGACTACAGCTTTGATCGCCAGAATAGTACCGCCACCGAAACTGGCCAATACCACCGCCAGCACCACCCAGGCCGCAGCGTCGTCGATTGCACCGGCCGCCAGCGCCAGAGTCCCTAATGCAGTGCCGGCCAGACCGCGTTCGTAAATGATCCGCGCCAGCATCGGGAACGCGGTGATGGCAATAGCTGCCCCCATAAATAAAGCGGCATTGGCAAAAGAGATGTTGGCGGCGAACAGGCCCGGTGTTTCCAGCAGCCACAGACACAGCAGGGCACCAACACCAAAAGGTACTAACATGCCGGCCAGACTGACGCCGATGGCGCTACGGGCATTTTTGCGGAACAGCTGGGTATTAAACTCGAGGCCGACCAAAAACATATACAGCCCCACCCCAAGCTGAGCGCCGAAGTACAAAATCGGCATGGTTTCAGCGACAAAAATACTTTTTTGCAATTCCGGCCAGAACAAACCGAATAAAGATGGTCCTAACACCACCCCGGCGATCATTTCGCCGACGACTTTGGGTTGCCCGACAAATTTAGCCAGATAACCAAAGATTTGTGCAGCGACAATAATCAGCGCCAACTGTGGCAGGAACGCCAAAGCCAAATCGACATAACTCATTGTTTATTATCTCTTTATATACAACTGTTGATGAAATGGTAGTGTGAGTGATGTTGTTGGTTTGTTCGCCGGCTTTAGTACCAGCTGTAGTTTTGTTACCAACATACAGAAGCGTTTTATGCGGTGCAAGCCGTCAATATTGGCATCACGACAACTATTTGATTTTCATTTAAACAAAAGTATTGGGCCTCATATATCTACAAGCGACTGAGTAAAGAACGCCAAAGCCCTCAGCCTATGACGAATATAGGCTGGGCAGCGCCAGGCAAATCTGGCATGCTTGGCGTCTTTACCCTGTGGCAGGAAACCCGGATTCATGAGTCAGGACCATGGCGATCAGCTGGATCAACAGCTCTTATTTGAAGTCATCGAAAATCAATTAGCAGATGGATATCCGCTCAAAGTCAAAGCGACCCTGATGCGGCTTTGTATGACCGGCCACAGCCGCGAAGACGCGCTGGAACTTATCGCCTGTGCTTTAGCACCTGAAATGTTCGCCGTAGTGGAACTGCAGCAGGAATTTAATCTGCCGCGGTATGAAGCGCATCTGGATTTGCTGCCACAAACCCCATGGATTGACCAAGACTGAGCCTGCCCTGTTGAATATCATCCGCTGGCAATCTGTTGCCCTGCTTTGCTGCCTTTGCCTCCTGCTGACCGGTTGTCAGCAAACGCCCGTGCAACCGGCGAAAATAGTCCCGCCAGCTGGCCAACTCTATGTTCAGACCGCAGCGACTCTCCCTCAGGCTCATGCGTTACCGGCATATGAGGCTTTGTATCAGAGCTTTTTAGCATCAGGTCAGGCCCAACAAAGCGCTAAAGACTGGCGGGCCATGCAACAACAGCTGATGCAAACCGATATCAACCAGTGTCTGACGCTGCCATGGCGGCATTGGCAGCAGCAAAATCTGCTGAATCTGGCATTTTACCGGTTGGCAATGAATTGCTATCAGGAACACCAGCAACAGAACGAACTCAAAGCGCTGCAGGCTTACCAAAGTTATCTGCGCGACGGTATTTTGCGCAGTGGTAACGGCAAAGCCAGTTATTCCGCCTGGCGTATTAACACTTTTGCCGATGCCCATGAATTACTCGGCCTGCTGGGCATGCAAATGCAGGATTACCATGCGGTACTGGCGGCGTCTGGCAACAGTCTGCATTACGAGGTGCAGGTCTACGACCCGGCCGACAATCGGCTGAAAACGGTGTTTTTCGACAATCAGCGTTATCTGCATGCCATTGATGGCCTGCCTTTTCCATTTGTTGGACTGGTCGATGGCTGGCGTAAGGAACTGTTAC
>CAMLNG010000449.1 GCA_946481195.1 uncultured Chromatiaceae bacterium | reverse complement strand
TCCCATACCGTGACCAAAGTCAGATTTGGCAATATGACACTGCGCGCTTACAGGACGACTATTTTGGTCTGTTCCGGCAGAACCGCTTCTCCGGTCTCGACCGGATTAATGATGCCAATCAGCTGACACTCGGAGCGACCACGCGAATTTACGACGAATTTGATACCGAGCGTTTCCGTTTCAGTCTGGGCCAAATAGTGTTTCTGGCCAATCCGGAACCGAATCAGCTCGATAACAGCCAGACGATTGCGGCGACTGAATCGATTTTTGCAGCCGAATCGGTGCTGCATTTCCAACAGCGCTGGTTTTTAAACAGTGGCGTACAGTATGATTCCAAGACTAAACGGATGATTAAAAGCAACGTTTCACTGGATTACCGCGCCGACGATAAAAATCTACTGCAGTTGAACCATAGATACAGCCGCTATGTCTCAGGCAACGAGATTGAGCAGTTAGGTGCCTTAGGCACTGTGCCACTGAACCCACAGTGGCAGCTGGTCGGCAGCTATTATCGCGATTTACATAATTCGCGCATGATTGAAGCCAACGTCGGTCTGCAATATGAATCCTGCTGCTGGGCCGTCCGCCTGATTGCCCGCCGGCAGATTGAAACGAATCTGGATTTACCGATTAATAATATCAACTCTCCGTTCCGGCTCGACAGCGGCATTGCGCTGCAGTTTGTGTTAAAAGGGTTCGGAGACAGTGCTGGTTTTAACGTGTCGGACATGCTGTCCACTGGGGTGTTTGGCTACCGCCGCCCCTATTTATTAAATAATTAGACTGGAAAATTATGAAGTTAACACAGCTGATTGCCGCGACTCTGACCACTTGCGTCCTATTTAATGTCCAGGCAGCCGAAACCAAAGTCGATGCCGTGGCCGCGATCGTCAATAACAATGTCGTGCTCGAATCCGAAGTTCGCGACATGATCTCACGGGTTAAAAAGAACGCAGCCAAACAGGGCCAAACCCTGCCTTCAGATTCTGCCCTGCAGGTGCAGGCGCTGGAACGCCTGATTATGAATAGTCTGCAGTTGCAGGTAGCCAAACGCATGGGTCTGCAAATTACCGATGCGCAGCTGGATCAGACTATAGAAAACATTGCCCGCGAACAGAAGCTGAGTGTTGAACAGTTCCGTGCTCAGGTCGTTCGGGAAGAAGGCAGCTACGAGTTGTTCCGCGAGCGTTTACGCGAAGAAATCACCACAGGTGAAGTGCTGCGTGCCAACGTCCAGCGCCGGATTTATGTTAGCCCGCAAGAAATCGATACGCTGACCAAAATGATGGAACAACAAGGTGCAAGCAATGAGCAATACAATATTGGTCATATTCTGATTGCACTGCCGGGTCAGCCGAGCGAAGAACAGATCAAAGAAGCCGAAAGCAAAGCCGGTAAAGTAATGGAACTGCTGCGTGGCGGCAGTGATTTCAAAAAAATCGCCATCGCCTCTTCATCTGCAGAAACTGCGCTGGAAGGCGGTGACATGGGCTGGATGAACATCAACGAAATGCCAACTTTGTTTGCTGACCAGGTGCGCGGTAAAAAGAAAAAGGATCTGATTGGCCCGCTGCGTTCTGGCGCCGGCTTCCACATTCTGACTATTTTTGACATCAAAGGCGCCAACGTTGTTGAATTTGAAGAAATTTCTTCACGCCACGTACTGATCAAACCGTCCATCATCGTCAGTGAGGAAAAAGCTAAAAACATGCTGGCAAAATTCGCTGCTGACTTTAAAGCCGGCAAAGCAGATTTTGCCGCCTTTGCCAAAGAACACTCAGAAGACCCGGGTTCACGCTTAAAAGGCGGTGAACTGGGCTGGGCGGACCCGAACATCTTTGTTCCTGAGTTCCGTGACACGCTAAAAGTACTGCAGAAAAATCAGCTCAGCGAGCCTTTCCGTACCGAACACGGCTGGCACATTGTGCAGTTACTGGACCGCCGAACTGTGGATGCAACCGCCGAGAAAAAACGTGAGCAAATTGCCCGAATGATTTATAACCGTCGGTTCAACGAGGAATCCAGCAACTTCCTGCGTGAAATCCGCGACGAAGCCTTTATCGAAGTTCTGGCGGACAAATAATGACGTTGCGGATTGGCGTTACACCCGGTGAACCGGCCGGCATTGGCCCGGACCTGATTATTCAGCTGGCGCAGCAAGACTGGCCGGCTGAGTTGGTGGTGTGCGCCTCAGCCGAATTGTTACAGCAACGGGCGCAATTATTGGGCTTACCGCTGCAATTATTGCCCTATCAGCCGGAACTGCCACCCACACCACAAAAAGCCGGCACGCTGACACTGGCGCCGTTTCAGTTGGCCGCACCAGTAGTGCCGGGTGTATTAAACGAAAATAATGGCCGTTACGTGGTAGATACCCTGACTTTTGCCGGCGAACAGTCAATGCAAAAACAGTTCGATGCTATTGTGACTGGCCCGGTGCACAAGGGCATCATCAATAAATCCGGCATCCCGTTTAGCGGACATACCGAATTTTTTGCTCTGCAGTCTAATACGCCTTATGTCGTGATGATGCTCGCCACGGCAGGTCTGCGTGTAGCCCTCGTCACCACGCATATTCCGCTGGCCTATGTTGCCAAAGCTATCACCCGTGAGCGGCTGCTGCAGGTCACTCGGATCCTGCACCAGGATTTACAGCAAAAATTTGCCATTCCACAGCCACGGATTTATGTCTGTGGCCTGAATCCCCACGCCGGCGAAGATGGTCACCTGGGCCGTGAAGAAATCGACGTAATAAGGCCGGCCCTTGATGAGCTGCGTGCAGAAGGCATGGACCTGATAGGCCCGTTACCCGCCGACACCTTATTCCAGAGTAAGTATCTTGATAACGCAGACGCCGTGCTGGCGATGTATCATGATCAGGGTCTGCCAGTGTTGAAGCACAAAGGCTTTGGCCGCTCTGTGAATATCAGTCTGGGTTTACCGCTGATTAGAACTTCGGTCGACCACGGTACCGCGTTAGACCTTGCCGGCAAAGGCCTGGCAGATCCTGGCAGCTTCCAGCATGCGCTGGATCAGGCCATTTTTTTAGCGACTCAATCAAAAGCAAAACATGACTGATAATGTACATATGGGGCATCAGGCCCGGAAACGATTTGGCCAAAACTTCCTGCACGATCCAGCAGTGATTGAACGGATTGTCAAAGCGATAGCGCCAAAACCAGGCGAACACCTGGTCGAGATCGGTCCTGGTCTTGGTGCTTTAACCGAGCCGGTGGCTGAACGTTGTGGTCATCTGACCGTG
>CAMLNG010000448.1 GCA_946481195.1 uncultured Chromatiaceae bacterium | reverse complement strand
TATCTCATCCGTCTGCGCCTGATAAAACCACTGCGCAGCCGCGCCATATTGTTGCAAACATACCAGTAGATCCTGAACCAGTGGCAAGCTGACATCTGCTTGCTGCCATGCAGGCGCCTGCGACTCTATGACAGTGACAGATTCGGCAAATTGCTCTGAGGCAATATCCGGCACAACATGCTGATAAGCTGGCGCTGCTAAATGCGGTTGTAACGGCTGAATTTTTAAATGCTGTAAGAACTGCAACTGCAGTTCCGACATGGAAGAGGTGATGTTATTTGTCACGTCTGGATTCATCTCAGTACCTCGTTAGGTCTTGCCTGAGAGAATTGGCAGGGGCAGAGGGATTCGAACCCCCAACCATCGGTTTTGGAGACCGCTGTTCTACCAATTGGAACTATGCCCCTGTGATTGAGGCGCCATTATACAAAAGGAGTTTTAAAGGTAAAGCAAAAATCTCAGACAAAGCAATCAATTGCGCAGAATTCACACAAAGTGGATGAGTGACAGCCAAATATTGCCGATTCGTTGCACTATATGCAAAAATGCTTGTATGAATAAGATGCGGCTGTGGTCTGGATTTGATAGCATGTCGCGCCAATTCGGCGCTGGAGTTGCAGTCTGTGGAAACTATGACTACAACTTAAAGGACAGGACGTAGCATAACCAAGGATGTTTGCATGAAAATGACCGATTATTCAGTACTTATCATCGACGATGTACCTTCAGTCAGAGAGTATTTACGCCAAACCCTGATGCTGCTTGGTATCACTCACGTCAGTGAAGCTTCCAATGGCAGCCTGGGGATCAGCAGCTACACCAAACAACATCAGGACGTGGTCTTCCTCGATATTGAACTGCCGGACTGTGATGGTAAATCCCTGCTACGCCAACTCAAAGAAATCAATCCTAACGCCAATGTCGTCATCATGACGGCGCACAGTACAGTGGAAAACGTGCAGCAGAGTATTCTGGCTGGCGCCTGTGGTTTTATTGCCAAACCATTTTCTGCGAAAAAAATTGAATCTGTGCTGGTTAAATGTCAGAAAAAAAGTCTGACTGCCTGAACAGCATAAATGCGCCTGAACTTTGTGGTTCAGGCTTTCCCGGCCAGCGGCTTACCCTGAAATTCAATACCATCCCAGCCAGTACGCATAAAATTTCGGATATTGGCGTGGTTAGTGCCTTTAATGTCTGGCAACACTTCCAGGCGATAAAAATCACCGAATAATTGTAAAGTCTGTGGCTCGGACAGCTGATGCAACAGGGCAAAAGCGAGGATTTTACAGGAACCGTTATTCTCTCCGGCCGCATTAAACTGCTCACCATTCTGAAACGCTGTCGGCGTAAAATCATACAAAGCATCAATCAATGTGATGGTTTGCTGAAAGCTGATGCTTTCCGGCTCGATACTTAACTGACGAAAAAAGGTTTCCAACATAAAATCGCCTAAAGTTTAATCAGAATGTGCCGATAGTGCGTTCAATAATCCATCAATTCCGATGGGAGGAACCCATGAACGTCATCAGCGCCACACAGGCATTCAGTGCCCGCGAACAGCAGTTGTTTCAGCAAAGCCGGCTCGAAGTTCAGTCATCACCGGTTAACCGCCCCGCCCCCGCGACATCGCCAACAGCACAAGCTGTTGATCCACAGCGTGAAACCGAGTCTAAGTCATCCGACGAACAAAATGAAGATGGTCAGCAATTCAGCGCCAAAGAAAGTATTGGTACTGTGAAACGTATATTAGAACAGCTTAGTAGTGGCAAATTGCTCAGCTGGCTTGACGGCACAGCCTTTGACAAAATTCAGGCGCAGCAACAACAGCAAATTGAAGCGGAAGACAGCACACCTACTGCGCCAACAGAGCGCACTATTATGGAATTTAACTACCGTTACCAGGCAGTTGAAGCCACTTTTGCCGGCGCTGTGCAATTAGAAGATGGCAGCAGTCAAAGCTTTGCTTTTAGTTTTAGTCTGCAGGAGAGCTATGCCAGTTTCAGCATCCGCCAGGAAGCAATCCTGAAAGACCCGCTGGTGCTCAGCACCACAGGTCAGAGTTTTCAATGGACCGGTGCCAGTCAGTCTTTTGATTTTTTCAGCGATGGCAGAAGCGCTGAATTACCGACGCTGGCAAATGGCCAATATTATCTGAGTTATGACCGTAATCAGGATGGTCAGATCACACAAGGCAAAGAATTATTTGGGCCCAGCACAGGACAGGGTTTTGCTGAACTCGCTGCACTGGATGAGGACAAAGACGGCTTTGTTGACAGCAGCGACAGTGCCTGGCAACAGTTGAGCCTGTGGCGCCCTGGTGAAGCATTGCAAAGCCTGAAAGATGCGGGCATCGGCGCGATTTCGGCACAATCCGTGGCCACGTCTTTTGGCTTGTATGACGGCGATGCGCTGATGGCCCGCATTGCCCGCAGTGGCATCTTTTTGTCAGAACAAGGCAAAGTTGGCCTGCTGCAGCAGGTCGATTTGAATATCTGACAGTGAGTGCCGGATCTGGCTGATCCACACGAGAACTTCGCGCTACACTGGGCTCTATTGAATGTGCCGGAGCACCACCTGTGTCGACCGAAGTTATCCCTGCCGCTGAAATCTGCCAGCAAGCGCGCCTGAGCCGTGATGCGCGTTTTGACGGTCTGTTTTATATTGCAGTCAACAGCACCGGCATATACTGCCGCCCGATCTGCCCGGCGCGGGCACCGGCTGAACATCAGGTACATTATTTTGCCTCGGCAGCCTCCGCCGCTGCCGCCGGCTTTCGCCCATGTCTGCGCTGCCGGCCGGACAGTGCGCCGGGCTCTCCAGCCTGGCAAGGCAATCAGACCAGCTTGCGCCGCGCGATGAAACTGATTGATCAGGGCGCCTTGCAGGAAGGAGATCAGGCCGCGTTGTGTGAACGCCTGGGGATCAGCGAGCGTTACCTGCGTAAACTTTTTGCCCAGCATCTTGGAGTATCCCCCAAACAATATGCCTTATATCAGCAAATTCTGTTTGCCAAACAATTACTGCATCAAACCCAATTGCCGGTCACGGACGTCGCTGCGATGGCCGGCTTTCACAGCCTGCGCCGCTTTCACGATGCGTTTAAACAACAACTTCAACTGACACCTACACAAATACGGGGACAACGCATGTCGCAGCACTCTGCGCTGATCGAACTGGAACTGAGTTACCGCCCGCCATTGGCCTGGCATTTATTGCTGGAATTCTGGCAGCAACGTACTTTAACCGGCCTTGAGTGGCTGGAC
>CAMLNG010000447.1 GCA_946481195.1 uncultured Chromatiaceae bacterium | reverse complement strand
CTTATCGAACAGGGCGTATGCAGCTGGTTGAAGTATTTAAAGTAATTTCTTAGCGGCGAGTTATGAGCATAAAAATACCAAATACGACCCAGGCCTCCAATCAGCAGCCTCAGTTAACTGAGCTGGATCTGATGTTATATTTAAGCCGCTTGCTTGAGCGCAAGTGGTTCATTTTGATTTTTACCCTCTTTGTCACAGTATTTGGTCTGGCCTATGCCATGTTGGCGACACCGGTATATCGCGCTCAGTCATTGGTACAAATTGAATCAAAAGAAGGCGGGATGCCTGGCATGGAAGATATGGCTGGGTTGTTTGTCACAGATAGTGAAGCTGTCACAGAAATAGAACTGATTCGCTCGCGTATGGTGATAGGTGAAACCGTCGACAAACTTAACCTGACAGTATTTGCTGAGCCGGTCTATTTACCGGTCATTGGTCGCGGCCTTGCCAGGCGTGCCGTGCTTACCGAAGGTGAATTGGCGCCGTCGCTGCTCGAGGGTTATGCCTGGGGGGGCGAACAAATAGTCGTCAACTATTTCAATGTGCCGGCCAGGTTGGAGGGGGAAACGTTTATTGTCACAGCGACTGATGGTAACAGTTTCAGCCTGCGACTGGGTAGCGTTGAAATATTACATGGTAAGGTCGGGCAGCGGCTGGCTGTGAATGGTATCGAGTTAATGATCACCAATTTGCTGGCTCAGCCCGGCACCCGGTTCAGCTTAACCAAAAGCAACAGATTACAACGCATAATTGAACTGACCGAAGATTTAGTTGTAAGTGAAAAAGGTAAAAAATCAGGCATTTTAAGCATCAGCCTGGACGGCGATGAACCGACACAAATAGAACAAATTCTGGCGACTGTAACCCAAGTTTATGTGATGAAAAACGTAGACCGCAACTCAGCTGAAGCCAGTAAAAGTCTGGCATTTTTGCAGGAGCAGTTGCCACAGGTCAGAATGCAGCTGGAGCAGGCTGAAAAACTTTTTAATTCTTATCAGGTCAGCGCTGAGTCGGTAGATATCAGCAGTGAAACCCAGGCGTTGCTGGAGCAGTTGGTTGCAATAGAACAGCAAATTTCAACATTACAGCTGCAGGAAGTGGAAGTAAAACGGCGCTACCGGCCAGATCACCCCACTTATATGTCGCTGGTTGAACAAATGCGTGAGTTACAAAGCCGCAAAAACCAGTTTCAGAGCCAAATTAAAACCTTACCAGGCACTCAGCAGGAGTTGTTGCGGCTACGCCGTGACGTAGAGGTGAATACCCAAATCTATACCCAAATGCTGAATAATATTCAGGAGCTTGATATTGCCAGAGCCGGCACTATCGGCAATGTGCGCATCGTCGACCAGGCAGAAGCCAATACGTTTGAACCGGTAAAACCGCAAAAGAAACTAGTCGTGCTGGTGGCACTTGTTGGCGGCGGTTTTATCAGTGTTGTGCTGGTATTGATGCTGGCAGCGTTGCGTCGCGGAGTTGAAAATCCTGCTGATATCGAAAATATGGGGCTGCCGGTTTACGCAGCTATTCCATTTTCAGGCCAGCAGGTCAGTCTTGAAAAACGCCTGAGTCGGAAATTCCGCAGTACGAAAATGGCAGGCTCCAACCTGTTGGCGCTGAGTAATCCAACAGATGTGTCAGTAGAAGCCCTGCGTAGTCTGCGTACAAGTATTCATTTCGCCATGATAGAGGCGAAGAATAATATATTTATGATTACCGGTCCCAGCCCCTCGGTAGGGAAGTCTTTTGTGTCGGCAAACCTGGCCGCGACTATAGCGCAAACGAACCAACGTATCGTGCTGGTCGACGCCGACATGCGTAAAGGCTATGTGCATAAAATGTTTAACGTGGAAAAAAAACATGGTCTGGCCGACTATTTGGCTGGCAGTTGTAACTATCAACAGTTACTTAAACAAACGGAAGTTCCGGGTTTGACAGCAGTTAACCACGGTACCGTGCCGCCGAATCCTTCCGAACTGCTGATGTCCAGCCGATTCGAACAACTGTTACAACAACTCAGTGCCGAATTTGATCTGGTTATTGTTGACACACCACCCGTCATGGCCGTAACCGACGCTTGTATCGTTGGGCGTTACGCAGGAACGACCATGCTGGTCACCCGATACCAGCTAAACTCACTGAAAGAAATTGAAGTGACGGCAAAACGGCTGGAACAAAATGGTGTAGAAACCAAAGGGGTAATCTTTAACGCGATAAAAAGAATCACTGGCAGCTATAGTTATGGATATTACAGCTACGATTATAACCATAAGAAAAACAAACAAGCTCAACTCTGATTTAGCAACTAATATTGGGATGTCAAAACTACTTTATATTGGCAATCCATGTACAAAGCCATGATTAAATATTTAGGCCTGCCATATGCCGGCAGAATAAACACCAGTTCTGTATCCACAAACAATTATTGAATGAAGTAGCTCACGTAGTGACATCCATGTAAAACCGCCGTCAGGCCTTTTTGCGACAAATAACAGCTGTCTTTGAATAAGGTGCGAGTTATGGTCAATACCGGATTCACCCAGCAAAATCAGCATGCACAGGCATCTTTATACCGGTTGTTCGATATTCTGCTGATTATCTCCTGTTTATGGCTTGCCGCGTTCAGCTATAACCTCACTTTCACTGAAGAATATTGGTTCGTTTGTTCTGTCAGTTTGCTGGTTTTTATGTACTTCTCTGAAGTGTTTTCTCTGTACCGCTCGTGGCGGGTCGATAAACTCAGTCATCTATTGGGTGCTGTCTTCTGGGTTTGGCTGGGTAGTTTTACTGCCGTTATTTTTCTACTATTTTTATTAAAGGAATCAGAAACTTACAGCAGGGTAATTTTCGGTTTATGGTTCATTTATACAACTGTGGTGCTAAGCGGCTGGCGGTTGCTGCTGAATGCTTACCTGCGTTATGTGCGTAGACAGGGTCGTAATCTGCGTTCTGTGGCTATTATCGGTGTCACTGAGCATGGTATGGCATTGCTGCATGAAATCAACAGCCATCCTGAGTATGGTCTTCAGGTCTGTGGCTTTTATGACGACCGCCCGCAGCATTGCTATGTGCGGCCATTTGTAACTTTGGGCCATGTGCAGGATGCGGTCAGTGCTGCCCGCCGCCATGAACTGGATATTATCTATATCGCATTGCCGCTCAATGATAAAACCTGCATTAGTCATATTCTTGCTCAATTTGGTGATACAACTGCAGATGTTCATCTGGTGCCTGATGCTTTTATCCTGAATTTAATGTTATCCC
>CAMLNG010000446.1 GCA_946481195.1 uncultured Chromatiaceae bacterium | reverse complement strand
GTCTGCCAACGCCATTTCATATAGTGGCCGCACTGAGACATTACGACCAGCCGCCACGTCTGCCGCCACCAATTTACTGGCGATAGTCGTCAGCGCATTGGCCTGGAAGCGGGCATCCACCACACCGTCGGACTTAGACGCATAAGGCATCTGCACCCAGGTCAAGGTTGAAAAGGTAGTGCCGGTTAACGGCGCGCCGCTTAATACTTCGCCTAAAGCCACAGGACCACATTTCACCGCGTCACAGACCATACTGGACTGGGCGTCTGCCGCCACGTCGACTTTAAGCATGCTATTAAGACCAAAGCCTTCTTTGGCTGTGACCGAAAAGGCCACTTTGCCGTTCGTGCCGGTACGGTCACCGCTGCCAATGCTGATAGCAGAACCGTTTAACTGTGACACTGTAACTTTGGCATTGCGCAGGGTGCCTTTGACCGCCGAGCCACTGATATCAGCCGCAGTGGTATCTAAAGTCACCGGAATGTTGGCCGGATCGGCTTCACCAGCACCGCCGCAGCCATACAGCGAGGTCAACGCCAGCGCGACAACCCCATACATCATGTTGATTTTAAACTGTTTCATCATTTAATCCTCTGTATTTTTTCCTAACCGGCGCGAAACGCGCAGCCTTAGAACCGGTAAGTCGCACCCATGTAGTAACGACGGCCGCCGTACGCGTTCTGGATAAAACGCTTGTCGGTGTCGTTACCGAGGTGGATGTAGGTTTCTGACTTGGTCAGGTTGATGACAGAGGCTGATAACACCAGCATTTCGGTCAGGTTGTAGTTGGCATTCAGGTCGACCTGATCATAAGCCGCGCTGTAGTAGTTGGTTTCCCACGACGCGTTATAACCGCCAACACTTGGGCCGCGTTTGTTGTACGACGCCCGTAAGTTAAACAGGTCGTCTTCATAAAACGCCGAGAAGTTCAGCTGATATTTCGAGCTGCCGATTAACGGCGATTCACCGACTTTCTGCCCATCCAGCTCCACATTAGCCTGGTTGGTGTTGTTGCGGGTGTAGTTGGTATAAACACCAAAACCGCCGCCGAAGAAATGTTGCCAGAACACTTCCATACCTTTGGAACTGGCATTAGTGCCGTTCGCCACAGTGCTGAAGTTACGCACCGTCAGGCCGTCGCCACCGGCGGTCACTTGTTTGCCACCGGCATTTGGCAGCGTAAAGTTCACGACCGGTAAATCACGCACAGTGTCGATGATTAACGGCACCACAAAGTTATCAACGTCCTTTTTAAACAGCGCGACACCAAAACCTGAGCCTTTGCCGTAGTAATATTCTAAGGAGCTGTCGAACTGCGTCGATTCCAGTGGTTTTAACTGACTGTTACCGCCTGAACCGACCCAGCCTTCGCCGTCGTAAATCGGGTCGAAATCATCAGCGGCCGAGCGGTCAGCCGAATACTCGTTTGAGGTGTAACGCAGCGTCTGGAACTGACCGAGATCGTCATACCCTGGCCGGGCAATCACTTTGGCCGCAGCAAAACGCCAGACCCAGTTGTCGTCGATATCCCAGACTAAGTTAGCGCTTGGCAGCACTTTGTTTTCGGTGTTTTCTTTTTCGATATAAACGAAATTCTCCACCCGTTGCTGCGCTTCCGGTAACAGATTGCCGTTGGCGTCTTTCCAGTCTAAGCGATACAGAATTTTGTCAGACGAGCCGGAAGTGGTGGTGGTGCGGACAAAACGCAGACCAATGTTACCGCGCAGGTTTTCGTATTTGTAATCAGCCTGGGCATAAGCCGCGCTGATTTCTTCCTGTACGCCGTAGACGTAGTTCGGCTCAATCCGCGTATATTTCTGGAAGTTATCTACCAAATGCTGCTGATATTTGTGCCAGTCGACGGCCGGGAATAAGTTGGTGTTAATCACACTGGATAAATTGCCCAGTGAATTTGGCAACATCACAGTGGTGATAAGCGGAATACCGCCGTTGCGTGAATAGTCATCATCCAGATCGATACCACCGGCCGCTTCTGCTGCCGCCACATCAAAATCTTTGGCTAAGTAAAAGGTGTTGCGCGAATCGCGGTGGATTTTGCCATCGCGGTATTTCACACCAAAACGCAGCGTGTCGACGATGCCCCAGTCGGCAAAATAATCGACATCGAGACTTGCGTATTTTTCTTCCTGGGTGCCGGTGATAAAGCTTGAATCTGTTGCCCCGACGTCGGCCTGACCACCAATACCTGCCACCAGGTTATTGATCATGTTCGGGTCCATGTAGGTGGTCATTTTCTTGCCGGACAAGTCATAACCGTAAAAGCTTGATGCTTCATTGGCATAATAAGCGGCGCGGTATTTCTCGGACGGGCCACCTTCGGCTTCTGTGCGGCCAAAAGTCATTTTTGACTTAAAGTCATCGCCTTCATAAGTGGCATAAAAATCAAAAGTATCCGAGGTCGATTCTTCGATTTTGTATTCGCCGTTAATGCGTGGAATGGCAGATAACTTTTGTGCACCAGACACGCCGGTCGAGTAATCGATACCGGTGACAAACTGGGCTTCAGCATCGACCCGCACATCAGTCCAGTAGTTGTCGTTGTTGTTCCACTCCGGATATTCCAGCTGATTCAGGATCGAGTTCTGCCCCAGGGTGAAGCGGAAATAGTTCATGCCGACTTCCAGTTTGTCGGTCAGGCGCCACTGACTGGTGAACTGAAAACCTTCGCGGTTACGTTCTTCTTCCAGTACTTCCTGCACCATACTTTGCGCGGCATAGCCTTTGGCGCCGTTCGCCACCAGCTGGTTGTCCTTGCGCTCCTGATACAGGAAGTTTTTATTCATGATATTGACGCGGGAACTTTGCGAACGGTTGGTGCGGTCCTGCCGGGTATAACCGACCAACATACCAAAGGTTTCCGCATCGTTTTTCCACGAATAAATACCGCTGTACTGCGGTTCATTTTTGTCGGTGATGTCGGCATTGCTGTATTCAACGTTCAGCACGCCGGAGCTTTGGTCCATCGACAGCGGTTTGCGGCTGTGCATGATAACAGTGCCGCCAATGCCGCCTTCGTCGAGGCGCGCTTCGGAGGATTTAAACACTTCTAAGCGTTCGATCATCGTCGACGGTAATAAGGCGTAGGAGAATGAGCGGCTTGGCTCGCCCGGTGAGGACGCAATAAAATTACCGTTGAGCTGGCTTAAGGTTAAGTCGGATGACAGACCACGGATACTGACTGTGGCGCCTTCACCGCCGTCGCGCTGGATCACCACGCCAGGCACGCGTTGCAGCGAGTCGGCGACGTTT
>CAMLNG010000445.1 GCA_946481195.1 uncultured Chromatiaceae bacterium | reverse complement strand
GGCGCTGGCCCTGACCCGCTGGTCCGGTGCGCTCGACAAACGCGAGCAACACAAACACGAGCAACACAAAGGTGCACAAACCACCTGCTGATCTCTGCCTGGTCACGCCGGCTCCTGACAGGGTGCCGGCGAACCCTCATTATCCCGCCTCAGCTTTGCTGACAATTGGCCGCAGCACCGCGCACTCCGATTCCCGTCCAGGCTGATCATAGCCGCCACGCTGAATCGTTTTAGCCAGCGCAGTGCAAACGCTTCACAATTCTGGTAAGACCAGAAAATATTCCATTGCGATCAATGGGAATCCCACCGAAACTGCATAAATATTGCTGTATTTTGGTGCAACCTGCCGCCCGGAGTTGTGATCACAATGCCAAATCAGGATTTATCGTTGCAGGGTACCCTGGACGTGCTCTACAACAACCTGAAAACCGGTCTGATCGGCACCGGCGTGGCAGCAACTGCAGCCAGTCTAATCCTGTTTCAGCACAGTCAAAATGGTGCGGTCTGGATTTGGTGGTTGTTGATGATTGGCCTGCTAAGCTGGCGCGGCTACGATTTGCGCTGCTGGAACAGCTTAAAAACCAAAAGAGAAAAATATCAGCCGCAGATTTATCGTCGGTTCGCCAGGCTTGCCATCGCCACTGCCCTGTTATGGAGTTTGTTTAGCCTGTGGTTTGGCATTGGCAGTGACTCCGAACAACTAATCATTATTCTCGCCACGCTGGCTGCGATAGCCGCCGGTGTCACCAATGCCCTGTCATCGGATAAAAAGCTGATTATCAGCTACATCATGTTGTGTTTGTTGCCCTTTGGCCTGTGGTTTTTGTGGCAAGGTGGCGAGCAGGTGATTTTTGGTTATCTTGGCATCATTTTCACTGGCTTACTGAGCTTCTCCGCCCGCAACAGCTACCTGTTTACGCTGGAATCCATCCGCTTGCGCCGTGAACACGAGCATCTGTTGGCGAATCTGGAAACTGAAGTGCTGATGCGCACCAAAGAACTGTCACATCTTTCAGATATTGAGAGCTTAACCGGGCTCTACAATCGCCGGCGTTTTATTGAAATTGCTGTGGAACTGACCGAAGTCAGCCGGCGCAATCAGTTAAAACTGGCGCTGGTGATGATTGATTTGGTCGGTTTAAAAAGCATCAACGATGGCCTTGGCCATGAGATCGGCGACGAGTTTTTACGTGAAATCGCCGAACGGCTGCGGCTGCTTACGCATGAACCGGCGATTTGTTGCCGTTGGGGTGGCGACGAATTTTTAATTGCTATTCCGATCACAGACGAGGCGTTGTATCACTTCGCCGATCAGGTGCAGCAGAGTATTTCACAGCCGTTCCGACTGCAGGAAAATGCGCTGCGGCTATCAGCCAATATCGGCGTGTCGTTGTATCCGGACCACGGTCAGGATATCTCCCAGCTGATTAATCTGGCGGACCTCGCGCTGTACGGCAATATCGAAAAAGCCGGCAAGCAGGGTTTTACTGTTTATGACGGCCAGATCGCCGGCAAATACCGGCGTAAATCAATGCTGCGTACCCGGCTGGAACAGGCCATCAGCCGACAGGAGCTGCGTCTGGTGTATCAGCCGATTATTCAACTGCACGCGACGCAGCAGAATTATTACGAAGTGCTGTTACGCTGGACTCTCGACGGCACGCCAGTGTCTCCGGACGAATTTATTCCGCTGGCCGAACAAAGTGGCCTGATCAATCCGATTGGTTATTGGGTGCTGGATCAGGCTTGTCTGACTATCCAACACAGCCTGCAACTCAACCAGCCTTTGCAACTGGCGGTGAACGTCTCGGCACTGCAATTTCAGCAGAATGAATTTGTCCCCGACCTGCTGGCGCTGCTGGATAAGCATCAAATCCCGGCGGCACTATTACAAATCGAAATTACCGAATCAGTCTTTACTGTCGATAAAAATGTCCTCATCGACAAAACCAATCAGCTGCGCGACGCCGGCATCGCTATTTCGATTGATGACTTCGGCACCGGCTACTCTTCTTTGTCGGTGATCAATGAATTGCAGGTCAATAAGGTTAAAATAGACAAGGCGTTTATCGACAAAATCGGTGATGGCGGTATGCCGGTGCTGCGCGCAATTGCATCGATGTCGCAGTCAATGGGCTGGGAGATTGTGGCTGAAGGCGTAGAAACCGCCACCCAGGTGGAGGTGCTCAGCGAACTGAATATTCACTACATGCAGGGTTATTTTTTCAGCAAACCTGTTGAATACTCGTCTTTATTTCAAAACTCGTGAAGTTGTAGAGGTTGTCTATGAATTACCAAGGCTTACGCTTTAAAGCCAGTGTCCCCACTGCGCTGATGTTCACCACCTTAGTGTTTGTCCTGAGTTTATCTTCAGTGATCGTCTCCAAATTGCAAAAAATTGTCCGCGAAGAATCTGATGTTTTTCAGCAGGCCATTTCAATTGTCCTAAACGCCGATCGGGATTTATATCAGGCAAAACTAGCCATATCAGAGCATAAATTGGCAGCAAACCCACAATTCAGCAGCGATTATCAGGAAAATATTGGCCAGGCCAAAGATCGTTTTAACCAATATAAACAGTTGATGAGCGCTTACCCGGAATTTCGCGGCCAGTTTGCTGATTTTGAACAGAAATTTAATGACTGGACGCAAAGTGCCGACCAGTATTTCGCCGCAGGTGCCAGCAAAGATGCCGCTTTTATCCAGCAGGAAAATCAGCAGTTTGCTGCCTTACGCAAAATTTACAACGACGCGGGCGAGTTTGCGCTGAGTCTGTCGAAACAACATATTGAACAGGCCAACAATGACGTGGAGAGCATCGAAACCTCAGCGTTGCTCATCAGCTTGCTGGTGTTTGCCGTGGCCGCGTGGTACAGCGTAAAAATGCCCACCGCCATCAAATCGAATGTCGAAACCATTATCCACCGCCTCGACGAAATCACGCAGGGCGAAGGCGATTTAACCCAGCGCATCAGTGTGCAAACCAAAGATGAACTTCGTGACCTCGCCGATGCGTTCAACCGCTTTCTTGATGCACAAACCCTGATGATTTCTGACATTCTGCGCAGCAGTCAGCAGCTAAGCGCGGTGACAGAGAATATGCTGAGCTCAGTGCATGAAACCAAGAGCATTACCCAAAGCCTGAACAGCGCGACAGATTCGATTGTCAGCGCTGTGCATGAAATGTCGGTGGCCAACCGCGAAGTCGCCGTAGTAGCCGCAGATACAGCCCGCGAATCCGACGATTCACGCGGTTACGCTGAAAAAGGCATCAGCTCGATTCAGGCGGTGTCTGGCAG
>CAMLNG010000444.1 GCA_946481195.1 uncultured Chromatiaceae bacterium | reverse complement strand
TGCTGATGATTCAGCGGGATCACCAACTTAGCCCATGCGCTAAAAATTTCGGCATTACTGCTTTGCGACAACGAAAATGCCATCTCGAGACCGTTAAGTTGTTGTGGACTCAGTTTACGCGGCAAAATCTCAATAAAATGCAGCCACTCATGTACTGACCAATGATTGGTAGCCAACATATTCAAACTAGTCTCTCCCCGTAACCACTGTTGTTGGCTGGCATGAATGCGACTAAATGCATCGGAAGCCGGTAACAGAATTTCATCGCTAAGCCCGGGTTGATGTAACCATTTATCCAGTGAAGCTGTGCTGAAACTCTGGTTTTGATTCAACTCTTCAGAAAAAAACTTAACAAATGCTGCAGTATTGATGGATTGAAACGCAAAGCTGGCAAAGTAACGCTGCAGGAACCGGTCAAATTTATCCTGACCAAAATGCTGTGCCAATGTGTTCAGAAGCAGCTGACCTTTGACATAAGGCACCTGATGAAAAGCTTCGTCCGGATCGCGACCGGTAAAATCCGGCTGCAGCCGGGCATCAGCTGGCGGTAATTGCGTTAACTTTTCCCGTAGTGCCTGCACATTCAGCAGCAATTCCATATCGGCACGGCTCTGTCCGTAAACCTGCTGCATAATGCGGTTTTCAACATAGTTTGTGAAACCTTCATTCAGCCAGACATCATTCCAGCTGGAATTTGTCACCAGATTGCCACTCCATGAATGTGCCAGTTCATGTGCGACCAGACTGATAAGGCTCTTATCCCCGGTGATAATAGTTGGCGTCACAAAAGACAAACGTGGGTTCTCCATACCGCCAAAAGGGAAGCTGGAAGGCAACACTAACAGGTCATAACGCTTCCAGGGATACTGACCAAACAAACGATTGGCGGCATCCATCATCTTCTGGGTGTCCGCAAACTCGACACTGGCTTTATCCAGCCAGATTTTTTCGGCGTAAACCCCGGTATCCGCCGACATCGCTTTAAAATGCAAATCTCCGACTGCCAGCGCAATCAGATAAGAGGGCACAGGTTGAGGCATATCAAAGCGGTAATGACCGTCTCGTTTGGTATTCGCGCTGTTATCGGCGCTCATGACTGCCAGTAATTCGGGCAAAGTCTGGATCTGCGCCTGATAAGTTACCCGATTGGCCGGTGTGTCTTGTAAAGGTAACCAGCTACGCGCATGAATTGGCTGAGATTGAGAGAACAAAAAAGGCTGTTTCTTTTCACTGGTTTGGTCAGCGGTCAGCCACTGCAAGCCACTGGCTTGTGGTGTGGTTTGGTAGTAGACCCGCACCGCCTGCGTCTCTGGTTGCAACTGAATGGTCAGCGGCTGACCTTTTAAACCATCGGCGATACCAAGCAGATATGGTGTATTTTGCCAGTGCACGCCATCCTGACTGGCAGTGACAGCAGTAATTTTCAGATGACGCGTATCCAGCACCAGTCGCTGTATATTAGGGTCGAGGCGCTCCAGCTGATGTTCAACATAACCTGTTAGCTGCTGACGGGTAAAATCAACTGCCAGGTCTATCACCAGATGCTGACTGCGGACCTGTGTGTAGTTAGAAAAACTATGCGGATCCGGCGCCTGTGACAGCGTCAGCGCAGCTGCGCTACCGCAGAGCCAATACAACAGCATTAACCAAATTTTTCTGACCATAGCCCGACTTAAAACTCTTTTGCGTGATTCGTCAGCATGTTAACTGCTTATAGATTTAAATCAAAGGGTTAGGCATTGGCTTTAATAAATCCGCACGCAATTACGCCCCTGCGCTTTCGCCTGATATAAGGCATGGTCCGCTGCAGCCGTCAGTTCGTCCATCCGCTGTAGTTGCAGCGAGAATTCGGCTATACCAATACAGGTTGTGATTTGGCTGCCACCAAGCGCCGGACACTGCCAGTCGGCAATTTTCACGCGGATCCTCTCCGCCAGCGCTACGGCAGAATGGGCATTGGTATCCGGCAACAACGCAATAAACTCCTCACCGCCGATCCGACCAAAATCATCAGGTTTGCGCAGCTCAGACTGCACCTTATTGGCAAAGCCCTGCAAAACCTCATCACCAACCGCATGGCCAAATGAATCATTCACCTGCTTAAAATGATCAAGGTCAAACAGCAAAATACTGAAATCTTGCTGATAGCGGCGGGCCTTTTTTAAATGCACCTCAGCGATTTCGAGAATACGGCGACGGTTAAAACACTGAGTCAGCGGGTCATGGTCTGCCAGATTTTGTAACTGCCGCTGCAGTTCTTTGAGTTTGCTGATATCTGCAGCAACCAAACCAGTCGCAAACAGTTCGCCTTGTGCATTGTTAATCGGAAACTTTAGTGACAAAAATTCTTTTTCAACGCCGTCCACTTCAACGCGTTCTTCTACGCTAATCGCCACCGCAGATTGCTGCGCCAATATATCTGCCCGACGAAATTGCAGCGCTGTCTCAGCAGGAAACAACTCAGCATCAGTTTTGCCGATAAAATCAACCACTGGCCGGCTGAACAAGCGGCCATATTGCTGATTGACATATAAATAATGGCCATCCAAATCCTTGGCGCCAATCACGGCGCCGGAATGGTCGGCAATAGCCTGCAAGATTGCTATTTGCTGCTGAAAAAACGAAGAATCCACTTCAACCCCCTGCCTGCGATTCCGTTAGTCAAACAATAGCAAATCCACAGGGCGCTGCAGCTTATTTTACCTTTATCTTATATTCGGATTCGCCGGGTAGACCAGCGGTGGCTGCACCAGTTGATGACTAAATTTTCGGGTGTCTTTATGCGGCAATTTCATAAATCCACCAACGCCTTCGCCGCGGATCAGCGGGATTTTTCGCACAATATTTGCTAACAAAACGGCAAACTGAGGTTCGGCATCAGCGTCGAGTAAATGGAAATAGCTGTGGATTTTCATATAGAAACTGGTGACTTCAAAAATAATGCAACCAGTGTGACGAATCAGGTTGAGCTGCGCCAAATCGTCCATGATGGCGTCAGGTAATGTCAGCTGCTCATCCGGATCTTTGCCATCTTCAAAATAGGAATGCTGTTTACTGCTCAGTTCAGCGTTACTGACTGCTTTAACCTCATAAGGAATGGTTAATCCTGGCGGGATAGCAAAGGCGTCTTCGGCCTGGTCACGGGCCAGGTGAATGGTCTGACGGGCGTCAAACAAACAGGCTTTAAATGTGCCCACTTTGGCAATGGCTCGCGCCAGTGTCACTACATTATTCAAAGCAAGCGTAAAAGCATCGGTCAACTGTTGCTGATATAAATGGAAATGACAGTCGATATAAACGCCCTGCGACTGCCAG
>CAMLNG010000443.1 GCA_946481195.1 uncultured Chromatiaceae bacterium | reverse complement strand
GATGCCGGGGCTTGATGGTTTTGAAGTCCTGAGTTTTATCCGGCAGCAACCTGAGCTTTCAGCCGTGCGTATTCTGGTGATTTCCGGCCTTGGTGCCGATGCGCTGGCACAAGCACAGGCATTAGGCGCCGATGCCACTTTGCCCAAACCTTTTGACAATGACCAGTTGTTACTACAAGTGCAGCAATTGCTGCAATCAGGAGCGGATAATGCCGAATAAAGTCCTGTTAGTTGACGATGAAATATCAATTGTCAAAGCTTTGGAACGTTTGCTGACGCGTTCAGGTTACCGCGTATTTACGGCGACTAGTGGCTCTGAGGCGCTGCAGGTGTTACAGCAGTTTAATTGTCAGGTGGTGATTTCGGACTTTCGGATGCCCGAAATGGACGGGGCTGAGCTTTTGGCCAGAGTGAAAAGATTGTATCCGGATGCGGTTTGTCTGGTGCTCAGTGGCTATTCCGACTTCAACTCCGTGTTGCAGTTGCTCAATTCAGGCACTGCTTTCAGGTTCCTGCAGAAGCCATGGGAAGATGATCAGTTACTGGTCGAAATAGACGCGGCCTTCCGGCTGTATCGGCATCAGCGCAGTGAGCGGGTGCGCAATCAGTTGCTGATTGCCGGTAACAGCGCCTTACTGGAATTGAGCCCGGACGCTGTGATCCTGCGCAGTAATGGCGCCGCCCAGCACTTGCTTGGGCAAAGTGCTGCCGGGTTGACCAGTACCTTGCTGGAACACTGGTTTCATTTAAACGATTGCCAGCAGCAGGACTTCTTAAAAGACATTCATGGTTCACTGGAGGTCTTTGACCGCAGTGGTGAAGCCTATGAGCTGCATGTGCAGTATCAGGATGCCGAAGCGACGCTGGTCGGATTTAAACGCCTGCATCAGGCGGATGGGCCTGCCGCGATTTATACGTCAGGATTGATGGACCAACATGCGGTATTACTGCAACTGGACTCACTATTGGCAATAAAACGGCCATTTTCCGTCGTTGCGGTCCGGCTGAAAAACTTCAGTGACTGGGCCGATATGCTGGGGTTTGCCGAAGCAGGCCAGTTGTTTGAAACTATTAGTCAGATCCTGATGCAGGCCTGCCGGCCTTATGGTTCGCTGGCTTATCTGGCCAATGAATTGTTTATTCTGACGCTGCCTGATGCGCAGGATGAAGTCAGTGTGCATCAGCAATTGACCGATTTACTGCAAAAGGTTCGTCAGCAGCTGGAACATCAGGCCACAGCGCTGCGGCCACAGTTTACTGTCAGTTATTGTATGGCGCCGGAGGACGGTGATAGCGCAAAAGTCCTGTTAAACAATGTCTTAACCAGTAATCGAATTCATCTGCATAGTCCGCATGCGTTTTTTATGCGCTTTTCGGCCGGTGTCGCTGACAAAAAACGCCATCAACTGCGGATCAGTGATGCATTGTACCGGGCGGTCGAGCAGGAACAGTTTGAGTTGTATTATCAGGCCAAACTGGATTTACACAGCAACAGCATCAATAGCTGCGAGGCGTTATTACGCTGGCGTCATCCTGAACTTGGTATGGTATCACCGGCGTTGTTTATTCCGATCGCTGAACATGACGGACAAATTATTGAGATTGGCCTTTGGGTGATGCGGCAAGCCTGTCTGACTGCCGCGCGCTGGCGTCAGGAGCAGCAACCGTTGGTACGGATGGCGGTGAATATTTCCGGCGCCCAACTGGCACAAACTGATTTTATCGCCCAGGTGCAGCGTATTTTCGCCGAAACCGGGGTTGACCCTTCGATGCTCGAACTGGAACTGACCGAATCCTGGATGATGCAGGACTTAAACCAAAGTGCGCAGGCGCTGCAAGCGTTAAAGTCATTGGGGGTTCGCATTGCCATCGACGACTTTGGCACTGGTTATTCGTCGTTAGCCTATTTGTCGCGTTTGCCGGTCGATGTGCTGAAAATCGACCGGTCTTTGATCCAGGATTTGGAAGCCAATATCAACACCCAGAGTCTGGTCAGCAATATTTGCCGGATGGCACACGCCTTACAGGTAGAAGTCGTGGTGGAAGGCGTTGAAACGGCGGAACAGCTTCAGATGCTGCGAGAGATGGGCGCTGATCTGGCGCAGGGTTATCTGGTCGCCCGGCCTGTCGCTGAAACTGACTTTCTGCAACAGCTGCGGTCACCGAACCCGCATAGCAGCCCAGGAGCAAATTGATGAATGCAAAACCTGTAGTGTTATTCATCGACGATGACAGTTTTATGCTCAAAGCCCTGCTGCGGGCAGCGCTGCGTCTGCGGCCAGACTGGCAGTATTTCCTTTGTCAGGACGCGCAACATTGGCCCGGCAGTTTGCCGGAGGGCCTCATTCCCGATTTGGTGATTAGCGATTTTCTGATGCCGGATATTAATGGTGACATGGTGTTGTCACAGGTGATGGCGCTGTATCCGCAGTCGGTCCGGGTGCTGATGACCGGTGATACGACAGAAGAGGTGGTCAGCAGTGTCAGTGTGCAGGCTCACTTTGTGCTGAGTAAGCCTTTTAGCGAACATGATTTGCAAAATCTATGCGATTGCGTTGACCGTTTGCGCAGTTTGCATTTACCGGAGGATTTACGGCGTAAACTGGGGACCGGCGATAATCTGCCAGTGCTGCCTGCAGTGATCCGGCAATTGCGTCGTTTGTTGACAGCGCCAGAGCCGGATTTTAATCAGATTGTTGATTTGATTGCACACGAGCCAGTGATAGCTGCCCGGCTGATGCAGCTGGCGAATTCAGCATTTCTTGGCTACAGCCGTTCAACCCATTCTTTGTCAGAAGCGTTGATGCGGTTGGGGCTGCGACTGGTCGAGGCTATCGTCACCCTGATGGCGGTTGAACAATCGGCTGATTCACAGCAGCAGGGGACGGCGCATCGGCTGCTGAGTGAAAACGCATTTCGCTTTGCCGGCACAGTGCGGTTATTAGCGCAGGCGGCCTTGTTATCGGGCGAGCAACAGGATCTGTTGTATGTTTCGGCGCTGTTGAGCGCTCTGGGGCCTTTGAGTAAATTGCAGCTGAGTGGCGCGGGTGACTGCGCAATTCCCGTGCTGATCAACGGCGTACACAGTGACAGTATCATGACCGTATATTTGTTAACGCTCTGGGGTTATCCGCAAGAGCTCTGTGAGCTGGAACTGGCAATGGAAAGCCGGGGACAAACTCCGGACCCGGCAGATCTGCGGCCTTTTGTGCTGTTTATTGCCAGACAATACCATCAACATTGCAGCAGAGAATATCTGCTGCAAATGGCCAAACTGGTGGCGCACCCGGGTTTACAACAAGCGTTACAACAATTGCCGCT